>NZ_JAGQCQ010000184.1:0-7406 GCF_024346275.1 Cyanobium sp. BA20m-p-22 | reverse complement strand
AGGTCGTTGCCGGATCCGGCCATTTTCTGCATCAAGCCCAGGCCGATAAAGGCCAGGGCCTGCTCCGGTTTCACCCCCTGGGCCGCGGCTTCGGCCATCCACTCTGGGAGTGGGGCCTGGCTGGTTGTGGCAGCGGCGGTGCTGGCGGCTGGCTGTCGGCTGGTCATGAACGTCCCATCAACGTTGGCCGGACCCTACCGGCTCCGCAACAATGGGCAAGGGTGCAACCGGCCCCAGGGTTAAGATCCCGGCGCGGCTGCCCAGCTGAAAGGGCAAGCTGCCCGAAGGACCCTTGCCCGCCCGCCAGCCATCTCGAGAGGAATTGGCCCTGCGCCGGAGAAGGGAAGGAGCGTCGGCATCTGTCACGGGCACGGGCAGGGGTTCGGTACCTGCGGGCCCCCGTTCTGGATCCTTGGTCACCGGCACCCAGGTGGATAGCGGCAGCTCCGGCGCCAGCTGCGTTATCACCACCGACAGCGAAGGTTCCCGCCTGGCCCGCCAGTCGAGCCAGGTGCAGTCGATAGAGCTGCGCACCTACGTCTTTCTGGATTCACTCCAGCCCCAGCTGGCCGCCTACATGGGCACCGTGAGCCAGGGCTTCCTGCCGATCCCCGGCGACGCCTGTCTCTGGCTCGAAGTGTCGCCCGGCATGGCGGTGCACCGGGTCACCGACATCGCCCTCAAGGCGAGCACCGTGCGCCTCGGCCAGATGATCGTGGAGCGGGCCTTTGGCTCGCTGGCCCTCTATCACCGCGACCAGAGCAATGTGCTCCACTCGGGCGATGTGGTGCTCGAGGCGATCGGCAGCCGGGTGGAGCAGCGCAGCCGTTGCGAGGTGAGCTGGACCGAGATCATCCGTGCCATCACCCCCGACCATGCGGTGTTGATCAACCGTCAGAACCGCCGCGGCTCGATGATCCAGGCCGGCATGAGCATGTTCATCCTGGAAACCGAGCCCGCCGGCTACGTGCTGATCGCCGCCAATGAGGCCGAAAAGGGCTCCAACATCACGGTGGTCGATGTCAAGGCCGTGGGCGCCTTTGGCCGCCTCACCCTGGCGGGCCGCGAAGGCGATGTGGAAGAGGCCGCCGCCGCGGCGATGCGGGCCATCAACCACATCAACAACAACTCCCGCTGAGCTAATCCAGCTCAGCCTCGAATTCCCAGGAGCCGCCGCAGCGCCGGGGCGAGCAGCCTTGCAGCCTTGCCGCGGCTGCCGAATTTGCTTCTCAGGTGGGGGCCCATCTGGGCATAGGAGCTGCCGGCCTCGCGCACGTAGAGCAGGCTGTCGTAGCCACTGCCATGCCCCTGGGGTTGGCGCAGGATTGAGCCCCTGCAGATGCCCTCTGCCTCGGCGCGGCTGGCTCCGGAGGGATCCGCCAGCACCATCGCACTGCGGAAACTGGCCCCCCGGTAGAGGGAGTCGCCCAGTTCGTGCAACAGGCGATGGATGCGTTCGTGGTCGGTGGGGGCGTAGCGGGCCGAAAATATTCCGGGTGCGCCGCCCAGGGCATCCACCTCGATGCCGGAGTCGTCCGCCAGGGCCCACTGGCCGGTGAGTCTGGCCACTGCCTGGGCCTTGATCCTCGCGTTGTCGAGGTAGGTGGAGCCCGTTTCCTCAATGTCCAGCCCCGCGGGCTGGGGCAACACTTCCAGCTCAACAAGCTCGAGCATGGCGCCGATTTCGGCCACCTTGTGGGGGTTGCCGCTGGCGATCACCAAAGCTGGCATCCAGGGTCCCCAGGAGAGCCGCCATTCTGGCCCAGAGCCCTCTTACAAGAACCCAGGGGCGCTCCAGGAGTGGGGAACCGGCCGGGTTGAACATTCCACCCCCCGGAGAACTCCAGGGGTGCCGGTTCCTTCTGCAACATTAGGTAAATAAGCCTAAAAGCCCTGGGCAAGTACAGCTTTTTGTTCGGCCCCTGACAGGGGGCGGCCCACTTGGACCAACTGGTTTGGAGGGGATTAGCGTTGTAGCTGATCGCCATTTCAGGTGATCAAGCCGGAGTTTTGCCAATGGACTCGAGCTTGATCCTGCAGAACCTGCTCTCCCCTCCGGTTCTGTTCTTTTTTCTAGGTGTGATTGCGGTGCTGGTGGGCTCCGACCTGGAAATCCCCTCGCCCCTGCCCAAGCTCTTCTCCCTCTACCTGTTGCTGGCGATCGGCTTCAAGGGGGGGCTCGAATTGCAACACAGCGGTCTGGGGGGCCAGGTGCTGCCCACCATTGCGGCCGCCGTGGGGATGTCCCTGCTGGTGCCGGTCTACAGCTTTCTGCTGTTGAAGCTGCGCTTCGATGGCTTCAATGCCGCCGCCATTGCGGCCACCTACGGCTCCATCAGTGCGGTGACCTTCATCACCGCCGAGGGTTTTCTGGAAACCCAGAAGCTGCCCTTTGACGGCTTCATGGTGGCGGCCCTGGCCCTGATGGAATCTCCCGCGATCATTGTGGGCCTGTTGCTGGTCAAGCTGGCTTCCCCCCAACGACGCCCCGATGCCAAGGAGATGCGCTGGCAAGAGTTGCTTCGGGAGGCATTCCTCAACAGCTCAGTGCTGTTGTTGGTGGGCAGCCTGGTGATCGGCCTGCTTGTTGCGGCCTACAGCCCCGCCAGCGTGGCCAAGATGCTGCCCTTTAGTGAGCAGCTGTTCTACGGAGCTCTGAGCTTTTTCCTGCTGGACATGGGCATCGTGGCGGCCCAGCGCATCCGCGATCTGCGCGAGGCGGGAGCTTTTCTGGTGGGCTTCTCCATACTGATGCCCCTGTTCAACTCCTTGGTGGGGGTTCTGATCTCCAGGGGACTGGGGCTGGAGCCTGGCAATGCCCTGTTGTTTGTGGTGCTGTGTGCGAGTGCCTCCTACATCGCCGTGCCGGCCGCAATGCGAATGACCGTGCCTGAGGCCAACCCCAGCCTCTACATCTCCATGGCGCTTGGGGTCACTTTCCCCTTCAACATCATTGTGGGGATTCCGCTCTACATGACCCTCGTCAACACCTTCCTTCCCTCCCCAGGCTGAGCCATGAAACGTGTGGATCTGATCCTGAGCGAAAGGGAGCTAGACGCGGTGATCAAGGCCATTGATGCGGCCGGAGCGCCGGGCTACTCGGTGCTGAAACACGTCACTGGCAAGGGGCCCCATGGCTTGGTTTCCGACTCCATGGACTTCAGTGGCCTGGGGGCCAATGCCCATGTGATCGTGTTTTGCCCGGAGGAAGTTCTGCCCAAATTGCGCCAGGGTCTCCAGCCTTTGCTTGATTACTACGGCGGTGTGGCCTTCGTGGCCGAGGCAGAAGCGCTCTGAGCGGAGGCGGCAGAACCCCTGCTGCCACTGGAGTGGCAAGCATTGCCTAACGTTTTGTGTTGCACTGATCAGCTTGGCTTATCTGACGGCGGACTAAGAGTGATGGCAGGAGAGGGGTAAATGGCTTGACGGGGGGTTTGCCTGCCGACCATGGTTGCGAGCGAACATTCCACCCCCCTCCTCCAGGAGCAGGTAATGGCAACTGAAACCATGGGCATCGCCCTCGGCATGATTGAAACCCGGGGTCTGGTCCCCGCGATCGAGGCGGCTGACGCCATGACCAAGGCCGCCGAAGTGCGCCTGATCGGTCGTGAATTCGTTGGCGGCGGCTACGTCACCGTCATGGTGCGCGGCGAAACCGGCGCAGTTAACGCAGCTGTTCGCGCCGGGGCTGATGCCTGCGAGCGCGTCGGCGACGGCCTCGTAGCAGCCCACATCATCGCTAGGCCCCACCGCGAAGTGGAGCCTGCCCTGGGCAACGGCAACTACGCCGGTCAGAAGGACTGAGCCAGAAAGCGTCTGAAGCGCTGATCAATCTCAATCCCTTACCCGCCCCCACCGGAGAAACTCCATGAGCAAGAAGTACGACGCCGGGGTCAAGGAGTACCGCGACACGTATTGGACTCCTGACTACGTCCCCCTAGACACCGACCTGCTGGCCTGCTTCAAATGCACCGGCCAGGAAGGTGTTCCCAAGGAAGAAGTGGCTGCCGCTGTGGCCGCTGAATCCTCTACCGGCACCTGGTCCACCGTCTGGTCCGAGCTCCTCACCGATCTCGACTTTTACAAAGGCCGCTGCTACCGCATCGAAGACGTCCCTGGCGACAAGGAAGCCTTCTACGCCTTCATTGCCTATCCCCTCGATTTGTTTGAGGAAGGCTCAATCACCAACGTGTTGACCTCCCTGGTTGGCAACGTGTTTGGCTTCAAGGCGCTGCGCAATCTGCGTCTCGAGGACATCCGCTTCCCGATGGCGTTCATCAAGACCTGCATGGGTCCTCCGAACGGCATCGTGGTTGAGCGCGACCGCATGAATAAGTACGGTCGCCCCCTGCTGGGTTGCACCATCAAGCCGAAACTCGGCCTGAGCGGTAAAAACTACGGCCGGGTTGTGTATGAGTGCCTCCGCGGTGGTCTCGATTTCACCAAGGATGACGAGAACATCAACTCCCAACCGTTCCAGCGTTGGCAGAACCGTTTCGAGTTCGTTGCTGAAGCTACCAACCTGGCGCAGCAAGAAACCGGCGAAAAGAAGGGTCACTACCTCAACTGCACCGCCGCAACTCCTGAGGAGATGTATGAGCGTGCCGAGTTCGCTAAGGAACTGGGCCAGCCCATCATCATGCACGACTACATCACTGGGGGCTTTACCGCTAATACCGGTCTAGCCAAGTGGTGCCGTAAGAACGGCATGCTGCTGCACATTCACCGTGCCATGCACGCTGTGATTGACCGCCATCCCAAGCACGGTATTCACTTCCGAGTGCTGGCCAAGTGCCTGCGTCTCTCCGGTGGTGACCAGCTGCACACCGGCACGGTGGTTGGCAAGCTGGAGGGCGACCGCCAGTCGACCCTCGGCTATATCGACCAACTGCGTGAATCCTTCGTCCCCGAAGACCGCAGCCGCGGCAACTTCTTCGACCAAGACTGGGGTTCCATGGGCGGCGTCTTCGCCGTTGCCTCCGGTGGCATCCACGTGTGGCACATGCCCGCCCTAGTGGCCATCTTCGGCGACGACTCGGTGCTGCAGTTCGGTGGTGGTACCCACGGCCACCCCTGGGGTTCCGCCGCTGGTGCGGCCGCCAACCGGGTGGCTCTCGAAGCCTGCGTCAAGGCCCGCAACGCCGGTCGCGAGATCGAGATTGAAGGTCGCGACATCCTTCTGGAGGCAGCGAAGCACAGCCCCGAGCTGGCCATCGCCCTGGAGACCTGGAAGGAAATCAAGTTTGAGTTCGACACCGTCGACAAACTCGACGTCAACTGATCAATCAATCTATCGATTGATCAATCCATTTCCATCCACCTAAGGGATCCCCATGCCTTTCAAGAGCACCGTGGGTGACTACCAAACAGTCGCCACCCTGGAGACATTCGGCTTCTTGCCGCCTTTCACCCAGGACGAGATCTACGACCAAATCGCCTACATCATTGCCCAGGGATGGAGCCCGCTCGTTGAGCATGTCCATCCCAGTAATTCCATGGCCACCTATTGGTCATTCTGGAAACTGCCCTTCTTTGGCGAGAAGGATCTGGGCGTGATTGTGAGCGAGCTTGAGGCTTGCCATCGTGCCTATCCCGACCACCACGTGCGTCTGGTTGGTTACGACGCATATACCCAAAGCCAGGGTGCCTGCTTCGTGGTTTTTGAAGGCCGCTGATTTTTAGCGGCTTGAGGGGGGGTATCGGCTCCATGCCGGCCCCCCCACCTTTCAATTTTTGATCATCCATTCGACGGGCGGACATGGCCAGCACATCCAGCCGGGAAGCAGCTCTGGAGCGCCGCAGGGCCCTCACCAACGGTGGCAAAAAGGCCGCCAACCGGTTCACTTCTGGTAACAGTCGCGTGCGTTCGCTCGAGGACGCGCGCCCCACGCGCACCTCAGCTGCGGCGGCCAAGCCGGCAGCCTCTGTGGCGATAGCGGCGAGTGTCCCGGTGCCCACACCGAGCCGCAGCCTGGCCGTTCCATCCCCGTCTGCCAAGCGCAGCCCGGCCCGGCCAATCGCCAATCCCAGCCGTGATCTGGTGCTCTCCCGTCGGGAGGCCCTCTCCAAGCGCGGTAAGCGTGCTGACACCTCCCGCGATCGCACCCGTACTGATTTGGCCAAGACCGACCTGGCCAAGCCCACTCCCAAACCCTCCGTCGCGGCCAATCCCCAGCAAGTTGCTCCAGCTGCTGGGGCCAAGCGTCCGGCTGGCCAATCCCCCGCCCTCACCAGCCTGAGCAGCCGGTCAGGCCAGGGCAACGATCGGCGGGTAACCCCGAAGCGATCGGCCCAGCGTGATCCCAGCCGAGCCCTGGCCCTGGCCCGCCGCGAAGCCCTCTCCAAGCGTGGTAAATCCGCCAATGCCCCCACTAGCACCTCGGCGGCGACCCTCTCCCGTCAGGGCAACCCGGATATGAGCGCCCGCGAGCTCTCCCAGAAGGTGCGGGAGCTGCGGGCCAAGGTGGGAAGTGCCGGCACCAGTCGTAACGGTGGCACCCGACCCTCCGGCCCCAACCGCCACGGTTCCAAGCAGGCCGTGGCCGCTGACGCCCATTGGAAAGTGGGCGTCAGCGAAACCAGCAGTGGCCAGGTTGTGACCGGCACCCAGGCGAACCGCTCCCCCAAGACCACCGGTAACGAGGCGGCGACCTGCCGCCCCATTACCGGCACCGAGTACCTCGGGGCTGAGGTGTTTCAAGCCTTCTGCCAGAGCGGCCCCGTCGCTACCCAACCCGCCAAGGTGCGGGTCAGCGCCACCACCCATGGCAATCGCGTCACCGGCAACGAGGTGGGTCGCTCTGAAAAGGTCACCGGCGATGAGCCCGGCACCTGCAAAAACATCACCGGTACGGAATACGTATCAGCCAACCAATCGGCTACCTACTGCGGCGGCAGCAATCCCAGTCCCCGCAAGGTCGGCCGCAGCCAAACCGTCGGGGGCCAACCCGTTTCCGGCGTGATGGTGGGCCGCTCCAGCAATGTGACCGGCGATGAGCCAGGCTCGGCCAGGCAGCTCACCGGCACCCAGTACGTGGGCGGTGACCAGAGCCAGGTGGGTGGCCGGGCTCCCACCAAGGTGGCCAGCCTCCATACCCTGCGGGGCACGGGTATCACTGGCACCCATGTGGGCCGCAGTGAGCATGTGACCGGGGACGAACCCGGCAGCTGCCGCCTGGTGACGGGGGATGAATATGTGGGCAGCCAGCAGTTTTCTGATTTCTGCGGCACCAAGCCGGCCCCGGAGGCAGCCAAGGTGGGCTTCAGTGTCACCAACAAAGCCCAAGTGGTGAGCGGCACCCGCACCGGGCGCTCCTCCAACGTCACCGGCGACGAGCCCGGTACCTGCAAGGTGGTCACAGGTACCCCCTATGCCGCGCTGGAGCAGGCCGGTGATTTCTGCTCCA
>NZ_JAGQCQ010000183.1:0-7445 GCF_024346275.1 Cyanobium sp. BA20m-p-22 | reverse complement strand
TGTACCACGAAGTAACAAAAGTGGTGCCGGTGAGCCAGCCGCCAAGGGCGAGATAGGCGGTGGGGAACAGGAGCAGACCCGACCAACCGACAAAGACAAAGCGGTCGCGCTTGAGCCAGTCATCGAGGACGTCGAACCATCCCCGCTGTGGCGCGCGCCCTAGAGCGATCGTCATGGTGATGAAACGGTGCGGAAAACCCGCGGAAACTGAAGGATTACCGGGCGATGGTAACAACGCTGGGGCGGATCGCGAGGCGCTTCGCAATGCGCTGCAACGGCAGCTCCAGGCCAGGCTGCGACCCGTCAAGATAATCAGGATTGACTGCATGCCCCCATGGCTCCTACCCCAGTGACCGAGTCACTTGAGCTGCCGGTGTTGGGATCGCGGCGCCTCTCCAACGTGCTGGTGGCCCTGGTGGTCACCGTTGGAGGGATCGGCTTCCTGCTCACCAGTGGCTCCAGCTTCCTTGGCACCGATCTGCTGCCAATCGGCCACCCGGCCGAACTGATCTGGGTGCCCCAGGGACTTGTAATGGGGCTCTATGGCCTGGCGGCCATGGCCCTTTGCACCTACCTCTGGGTGGTGATCGGCATCGACGTGGGGGCTGGCAGTAACTGCTTTGATCGCTCGGCCGGTGTGGCCACGATCAGTCGCCGCGGTTTCCGCCAGGCCATCAGCGTGGAAATCCCCCTGCGGGACATCCAGGCGGTGAAGGTGGAGGTGCGTGACGGCCTCAGCCCACGCCGCCGCCTGGCCCTGAAGGTGCAGGGTCGCCGTGACATGCCCCTCACCCGCGTGGGTGAACCGCTTCCATTGGCCGATCTGGAGCTCTCTGGTGCCCAGCTGGCCCGCTTTCTGGGTGTCCCCCTGGAGGGAGTTTGATGGCAAGGATTTGGTTGAGTCGTCTTTTCCTCGGCGGCTTGCTGCTACTGGTGCCCTTCAGCCTCGGAGCCTGTGCCGCCGATGGCGGCACAGGCTCCGATCTGGGCTGCAGTGCCTCCAGCACCCCCTGCCTCAAGGGCACGGCCACGGTGGTCTTGCAGACCAGTAAGGGGGAGGTTCAGCTCCAGCTCGATGGCGCCGCTGCCCCACTGACGGCTGGCAATTTCGTCGATCTGGTCAACCGGGGCACCTACAACGGCACCGTGTTTCACCGGGTGGTGAGGGAGCCGGTGCCCTTCGTGGTTCAGGGGGGGGACCCTGCGAGCGCCGATCCCAAGGTTTCCGCCAGCCAATACGGTCTCGGCAGCTTCCTGGATCCGGCCAGTGGCGAAGCCCGGCTGATTCCCCTGGAGATCAAGCGCAGCGATGAACCCGCTCCCCGCTACGGAGAGCCGGTCACCGCCCCTGGGGTGACTAGCAAGCTGGATCTGGTCCACCAGCGTGGAGCCGTGGCGATGGCCCGTTCAGCCGATCCCAACTCCGCCAGTGCCCAGTTTTATGTGGCCCTCCAGGCCCTGCCTGAACTCGATGGCCGCTATGCGGTTTTCGGCCGCGTCAGCAAGGGGATGGAGGTGGTCGACCAGATCCGCCAGGGAGACAAGCTGATCAAGGCCTCCGTGGTGGCAGGCGGAACCCTGGTGCAGGGCAAGCCCTAGGCAGGCACCCTCTTGTTGGATGCGGAAATCTTCAGGAATGCCGTGTTCACACCAGAGGCCCGCTCCAGGGCAACCTTGCCCGTGCGCGCGATCTCGAGGATGCCGAAGCTCTCCATCACCTGCTCCAGGGCCACCAGTTTGCCTGGATCGCCCACCACCTCCAGGGTCAGGGCGTCGTCGGCCACGTCGACCACATTGGCCCGGAAAACCTGGACCAAATCCAAGATGGCGCTGCGGCTTGCGGCCGGCGCCGAAACTTTCAGCAGCATCAGCTCCCGCTCCACTGCAGGGATTTTGCTCAGGTCGATCACGCCCAGCACATTGACCAGCTTGTCGAGTTGCTTGGTCATTTGTTCGAGGGTGTGGTCGTCACCCTCCACCACCATGGTGAGACGGGAGCTTCCTGGTCGTTCGGCAGGCCCCACTGCCAGGCTCTCGATATTGAAACCCCGCCGGGCGAATAGACCGGAGATGCGACTCAAGGCCCCGGATTCGTCTTCCACCAACACAGAGAGGGTGTGTTTCATCGCCTGAGTAACCCGCTGCGCTAGCAAGGTTCCAAATTACCGCCCAGGGCTGGCGGCGGGGCCGCACCCTGGCAGCTGGGCCAGCCATTGCAGAAGCAAGGCGTTGAAGGCGTCGGGATGCTCGTCATGGGGGCAGTGGCCGCTGCCTTCGATAAGTTCCAAGGGCAGGTCGGGTCGCAACCGCCCCACTTGCTCGGCCACCAGCACGGGCACCAGGCGGTCTTCAAGACCCCAGATCAATAGCAGCGGCTGGCTGAGCCGCTTCAGCAGGGCCGGTGCGGTGGCGGCCTGGGGCCTCAGCGCCATGGCGATGCTCATGGCCCGCAGGGCCCTTACGGCTCCGGGTCGCCTGGCGGGTTTGGCAATCACCCGGTGCAGTTCCCCGTCACCGATCACCGCGGTGCGGTAGGCCGATTGGATGCCTAGGTCGAGCAGGGGTGAATGGGCCAGCAGCGGCACCAGCAGCTCCAGCGGCAGCAGCCGGCAGAGCAGGTTCACCAGCCAGCGCCGCAGGCGCCGCAGCCAGGGCCTGCGGCGGGGATGGCTGCCGGCCGGCGGCAACATCAAGCTGGGATCGGGCAGGGGCGCTGCCACGACGGCCCTCACCAGATCGGGGAAGAACACGGCACAGCTGAGGGCGACCAACCCCCCAAGCGAATGGCCCACCAGCACCACCGGGGCCTGCACCACCTGCTCGATGAAGGCCCGCAGCTGTCTGGCCCAGAGGCGGTTGTCGAGCCAAAGGGCTGGTTGGCTGGAGGCTCCAAAGCCAATCAGGTCGAGCCCATACACCCGCCAACCCGCGGCGGCCAACACCGCGGCGTTGCGACGCCAGTGGCCGCTGCCGGCGGCGAAACCGTGCACCAGCACCAGGGCCGGCGAGGCCCTATCCCCCAGCACCCGCCAGTGGCAGCTTTGCCCAGCCCAGCGCCACTCGGCATGGACCCCCCAGTCGGCACCGCTATTTCTGTGGCCGCTGGCCGAGGGGTCAGGCTGGTTGCTCCGAGTCATTGGTCGATCCCCTGGGCAAGCAAGCCGACGCTCACTATTGCGAAGGGTTGGCCCGGCTGCAGCCGGGCAGGGGCTTTTTTCGACCGGAATCTCGCCCCTCCCGCGATCTGGGGGTGCTGCTGGCGCGCCGGTTGGCTGAGCGGGGGCCGCTGCGGGTGCTCGATGCGATGGCGGGCTGCGGCATCAGGGGTTTGCGCTACGGCCGGGAGGCGGGGGCAGCGGCGGTGTGGGTCAACGACGCCGATCCAGACCGGCTACCCCTGCTCGAGGCGAATCTGGCTGGCCAGGCCGGACTGCGCTGCACGGCCCTCACGGCCCAGCACCTGCTGGCGGGATGTCTGCAGCGGCAGGAGCGCTTTGAGTTGGTGGATCTCGACGCCTTTGGCTGCCCCGCCCCCTTGCTGGCCCTGGCGTTGGAGGCGGTGGCCTGCGATGGCGCCCTCTATTTCGCCAGCACCGACGGCCGCTCCCCTACCGGCCACGACCGCCCCGCGGCGGTTCGCAAGCTGGGGGCGGCCGCCCGGGCCCATCCCGCCAGTTGGGAGCTGGCCCTGCGTCTCCAGCTCGGCAGTGTGGCGAGGGCGGCCTGGGCACTGGGGCGTGGCCTCGAGCCCCTGTTCAGCTTCAGCGAGGGCCGCACCTTCCGCACGGCGGTGAGGCTGCGGCGCCGGGCCAGTCGCGCTCAGGAGGCCCAGTTGGGGATGGTGGCCCATTGCCATGGTTGCGGCGACCAGCAGGTGCAGGAGCTGGTTCGGCTGCGCCAGTGGCAGGGGTGCCTCTGCCCTGCAAACCAGGTGCCGCCGCTGGCGATCAGCGGACCGCTCTGGATTGGGCCCCTGCAGGATCCAGGCTTCCTGGCCGCGATGGCCGCCGACGACAACTCGATTCTTGGGCCCGGCAGTGCCCGTTTGCTCGCCCAGTTGGCCGCCGATCCAGGCCTGCCCGCCCGCTGCTGGCCCACGGCGGAGCTGGGCCGCCGCCTCGGCTGCGGCCCGCCGCCCCTGGCCGACCTGGTTGCCTCCCTGCGGACCAAGGGTTGGCTGGCTCAGGCCAGCGGAGTGATGCCGGGCCAGTTGCGCAGCGATGCTCCCTGGGGGGAGATTTTGCAGACTGGTGGCCAATTAGTTGGAATTGCTCCGGGCGCTGCTAGATAGGGAATTGTTTGCCCGTCGGCCCATGGCCTCTGAAATCTTCGGTACCGCCGCCCTCTTCTGGGTGTTGATACCGATTGGCTTGGCGGGTGGTGCCCTGCTGTTGAAACTGGCTGATAACGACTGAGCGCCCCTGGCCCTGACGTTTGGGCTCTGCGGACCCCTAGGCTCAGGCCCGCTTGATCTTTGGCAATGCGGGTTCTGGTGGTTGGCGGAACGGGCACCCTGGGGCGTCAGGTTGCTCGCCGAGCCCTCGATGCTGGCCACCAGGTGCGCTGCATGGTGCGATCCCCACGCAAGGCATCCTTTTTGCAGGAGTGGGGTTGCGAGCTCACCCGCGGTGATCTGCTCGAACCCGACAGCCTGGTCTATGCCCTTGAAGGCCAGGAAGCTGTGATCGATGCGGCCACGGCCCGGGCCACCGATTCAGCCAGTTCCTATGACATCGACTGGGGCGGCAAACAAAATCTCTTCTCCGCCTGCAAGGGCGCCGAGCTGAAGCGACTCGTGTTTGTGTCCCTGCTGGATGCGCACCAGCACCGCGAAGTGCCGCTGATGGATATCAAGGCCTGCAGCGAAGACTGGCTGATGGCCTCGGATCTGGACTACACGATCCTGCGGGGGGTTGCCTTCATGCAGGGGGTGATCAGTCAGTTTGCGATTCCCGTGCTGGAGAGCCAAACGGTTTGGGTCAGCGGTGCGCCCACCCCGATTGCCTACATGAATACCCAGGACATGGCCCGTTTTGCCGTGGCGGCCATCGACCATGCCGAAACCGTGCGCCAGGCCTTCCCGGTGGTGGGTCCGCGCGCCTGGACCACCAGTGAGATCACCCAGCTCTGCGAGCGTTTTACGGGTAAGGAGGCCAGGGTGTTCCGGGTGCCGCCGGCCCTGTTGGGGCTGATGCGTTCGGTGACCGGCTTTTTTGAGGCGAGCCTCAACGTGGCAGAGCGGTTGGCTTTTGATGCGGTTACCGGCGGCGGCCAGGCCCTCGATGCGCCGATGGAGGCCAGCTACGCGGCCTTCGGCCTCGACCCTGCCGAAACCACTGGGCTGGAGGCCTATCTCAAGGAGTACTACGACACCATCCTCAAGCGCCTGCGCGAGATGGAAAAAGACCTCGACAAGGAAGCCAAGAAAAAACTGCCCTTTTAACAGTTCAGGTGTACTATTCGGCTAGGGCTGCTTTGTTCTGCCCCTGCGCTCTACCCAGTAACCAAGATGTCGGTTGCCCAGATCAAGAACCTCCAGCGTCGACTGGCCAATCTCGAGGCCGAGGCCATCGAAGAGCTCAACCGGGCCTGCGGCCATGAACTCTGGCAGTCGCTGGGTTTTGATGCTTTTGATGGTCTTGACGACGGCGACCGCCGTGCCCGGGCGAACTACTACTACGGCCAGCTGCAGACCGTAAGAGAGCTCAAAGATGTGGTGGGCTGAGTCCCCCTAGTCCCCTGGGCTGGGAGCATGCCTCAAAATCTGGTCCAGCCGTTCCGATTCGGTGCTGTTGGCATGGCGCCATTCGCCCGGGGCCAGGCCGGCCAAATCCAGCGGCGGCTTGCCATCGAGCAGGTCAATGGCGACGCGGATCAGGCGCAGGGTGGGCAGGCCAACCGAGGCGGTCATGCGCCTCACCTGACGGTTGCGGCCCTCGCGCAGCTCCAGCTCGAGCCAGCTGGTGGGCACGTTGATCCGGTGGCGAATTGGCGGCTCCCTTGCGGGCAGCGCCGCTGCCGCCAGCTCTGCGGCGGGCAAGGCCCGGCAGCGGGCCGGCCGGGTGCGCTGACCCTGGATCAAGACGCCCTGGCATAGCTGGCCCAGGCCTACCTGCAGCTGGGCGGCATTGCCTTCCACCTGGGCCCAGTAGCGGCGCCAGTGGCCGAAGGTGGGATCGGTGAGGCGCTGTTGCAGCCGTCCTTTGCTAGTCAGCAGCAGCAGCCCTTCGCTGTCTGCATCGAGCCGCCCGGCCGCATAAACCGCTGGGATCTCGATGAATTCAGCCAGGGAGCGCCAGCGGCTGGCCGGTTCTGGGCTGAACTGGCTCAACACCCCATAGGGCTTGTGGAAGAGAAGGGTGGTCAGGGTCCTGAGCTCAGCTGGTCTGACGGGCCTTCCAGAGATTCACCAGGCCAATGGAGATCAGCAGCAGCCCCAGGTCCATCGAAAGCGGCGGCAGAACCATGACAGAGCCAGGGAGGCATAGGAGTGCAGACCCTATCGCCCGGAGCGGCTGCAATTAAGGTGATGGCAGCGATTCATTCCCAAGCCAGCGCCCCCGCATGATTGAGACCTCCGGTGTGATTGAAAAGGAGCAGGGCAACGGGTTTTACCTGGTCACCCTGGAGCAGCCGGCTGGTCACCAGTGCCTCTGCCGCGCGGCGGGCAAGCTCACCAAGTTCCGGATCAAGCTGCTGGCGGGCGACAAAGTGCTTGTCGAGATCAGCCCCTACGACCTCACCCGTGGCCGGATCACCTATCGGGAGCGCAACGCGGCCGCCGGTCCGCGTCCGGGCGGCAACCGTCCAGGCGGCCCCCGGCGTCGCTAGGGCCCCAGAAGGCCTTCGATGGCGGTCTTGAATTCGCTGCGCTGCTTCACGCCGCGGAAGGTCTGCTTGAGCTCCTTCTGGAAAAAGAGCTGCACCGTGGGTGTTCCGGTTACCCCGGCCTGGGCGGCGATCTCCTGATCGGCTTCGATGTCGATCTCCACTCCCTGGGAGGCACCGCCGAGTTCGTCGAGCACCCGCTTGAGCTGGGGCTTGAGCACGTGACAGGGCCCGCAGGTGGGAGAGGTGTAGACCACTAGCAAGGGCTTGTTGCTGTCGTGGTACAGCTTGCGCAGGGCATAGCCGCCCTTCTGCCAGAGGGCAGCGGGGTCGTAGTTGGTTTCGTCGCTTTCGGCCGTGCGCCGCGGTTCCCCCACCTCGGCGGGATCGACCGGCTCGTGGCTGACGGTGACCGCCAGATCGTGGTGGCTGAGCCAGCGTTCGGCGGCCAGGGCCGCCTGGCAGCCGCTGCCGGCCGCGGTGATGCCCTGGCGCCATTCGGCATCGGCAACGTCGCCGGCCGCGAACACTCCCTCCATGCTGGTTTCAGGGCGGCCGGGCCTGGTCACCAGGTAGCCGTGCCCATCCACCTCCAGCTGGCCTTTGAGCAGGCGGGT
>NZ_JAGQCQ010000182.1:0-7493 GCF_024346275.1 Cyanobium sp. BA20m-p-22 | reverse complement strand
CGCCGCCGCCAACCCCAATCACTTCAATCCGGGCCGTTTGGCTCGGTACGATTCCGCCCGAGGGCTGGGTTCCATTGCTGGGGATTGGGCTTTCGGTCATAACGGCATCGGAGAAGGCGGAGCTTGGAACTGGCGGCTGCATTATGACCGTGATTGCTGTCCCTGGATTTGGGCAGTGTCCCACCTTTGCAGAGGCAGCGGCGCAACTGCTGCTCGAATGCTCATGAAGGGGGCTGGGGCGGCTGGGGCGGCGGAGCCACCGGGCCGGGCAGGCCGAGTTCCGGCTGCTCCGGATCGCTGAGGTCGATTGATGGAAGCCGGCGGGCCTTGATCTGCGCTGGCAATTGCTTCTGCAGGTGGCCGAGCACCTCCAGCCGCCGGGCCAGTTGGCCGTCTGCCGGGCCCAGACGCACCTGGCCGAGGCTGGCGCTCTCCAGCCAGATGTTGCCCCCGGGATCGAAGCGAATCTGGCGGAGATCGGAGCCCAGCTCGAGGCGCTCCCGCTGGGCCAGCACCAGGGCAAGAACTGGGCGATAGCTGGGCTGCCAGCCCAAAACCAGAAAACCCTTGCTGCCCTTGGTGGCCAGCGCCCTGCCCTGGCGAATGCTCAGCCAGTGGCCGAATCGGTCGACGTAGCCCTGTTCAATTCCCTTGGCGGTGCGGCGCTGGGCCCGGGCCACCGCCTGGCGATCCACCAGCTCGATGCGCAGCCGGGGCGGCGCCATCAGCCGGCGCACCTGCACCTGCTCCACCGGCAGGGCATTCACCACTGCGGCGGCGATCCGCTTGGGCTCCAGTGCCAGCAGGGGCTGGGGAAAGGTCAGCTGGGCAGCCTGCACCACGTGCTCTGGCCTCACCAGCTCACTGCCGATCACCTCCACCTGGCTGGGCCCGCTCAACACCCAGCCCTGTCGCAGCAGGCCATAGCCCAGGCCGCCGGAGAGGGCGAGCAGCACCACCAGCCGCCAGGAATTGCGCAGCCGCTCCCTGATCCGCTGCTGACGCAGCTGGCGCCGGCGCTCCGACCCGGGCGGCGAAGGGGTGCTCACCTCAAAAAGCCCCGCAACTGGCTCAAAGTTCGCAGCGGGAGCGAGACATCAGCTCCTCGATCCAGCGCCGCGCCCTTTCGGCATCGGCGAAGGGCAGATCTTTGCGCACCCCTGCCCCCACCAGCCGCAGCCGGCAGGCCCCCTGGCTCTCATCGGTGAGGGGGGCTTCGCCCGAGTGCAGTGAAAGGAGCTCCACCAGTTCCAGTTCTTTGATGACAAAGGAGCCCTCTTCCTGAATCTGGCCGGCTTCAAAGCGACACCAGCTGAGCACCCCATCCACCAGTCGGGCGCCGCCGCAGCTGTCGAGCTTGGCCAGTTCCGAGCCCTCAGCCCATTCGCGGAACAGCCGCTGGCGCCGTCGTTCCAACCAGCCCAGGGCCGTGACCAGCACAAAGACCAGCAGCAGGGGAAGCCAGAGCAGACCTTCTGTCATGGCGTAGGGGCTCCCAGGGATGGCTGGTGCCATTCTCGGGCCCCTTCGATCAATTCGCACACCAGTTGCGGCAGGGGAATGCCGCTGGAGGCCCAAAGCATCGGGTACATGCTCTGGCTGGTGAAACCGGGCATGGTGTTGATCTCGTTGAGCCACAACTCGCCGCTGGCTTCGCTGTAGAAGAAATCCACCCGGGCCAGGCCCATCGCCCCAACGGCCCCACAGGCCTCGATGGCCATGGCGCGGGCCCGCTCGGTGATCGCTTCGGGCACCTTCGCCGGGATCACGGTGTGACTCTTGCCCTCGCTGTATTTCGTGTCGTAGTCGTACCAGTCGGCATCGAAACAGATCTCCCCCAGCACCGAGGCCTGCAGGGGTGCGCCGCCGCCTCCTTTGACTGCGCATTCCAGCTCCCGGGCGGCCACGCCCTGCTCCACCACCAGGCGCGGGTCGAGGGCCGCGGCGGTGCGCAGGCCGTTCAGCAAGCTGGCTCGGTCGGTGGCCTTGCTGATCCCTACCGAGGAGCCCAGATTGGCCGGCTTGACGAAACAGGGGTAGCCGAGCTGGGTTTCGAGCTTCCCCATCAGGGTTTCGGGATCGGACGCCACCTGGCTGGCATTGACGCAGGCATAGGCCACCTGGGGCAGGCCGGTTGCGGCGAAGGCGGCCTTCATGGCCTGTTTGTCCATGCCCACGGCCGAGCCCAGTACCCCCGAACCCACGAAAGGCACCTGCATCAGGGTGAACAGTCCCTGGATGGTGCCGTCTTCGCCGTTGGGGCCATGCAGCACCGGGAACCACACTTCGATCTCCAGGGCTGCAGCTGGCAAGCCGCGGAAGCCGCCGCGCGCCAGGGAGTGGCCGCTCTGGCGCGCCGCCGCCTCCAGTTGCTCGGCGCTGGCTGGGCTGCCCTGGGCCAGCACCGCGTCGGCCAGTTCGGGCCCCCACCAGCGGCCCTGGGGATCGATGTAGAAGCAGTGCAGCGCGTAGCGCGCCGCGTTGGAGGGGTGGCGCAGGGCGGCTGCCACGGTGGCGGCGGAGCGAATCGAGACCGCATGCTCACCGGAGGCTCCCCCCAGGATCAGACCAACTGCGGTGGGGGAGCTGTTCATGCCGATCGGCTGGTGCCCACGGGGCCAAAACTCAGGCCAGTTTGCCGCTGAGGGAGAAGGGGCGCACCTCTTCGATTTGGACCGTCACCAGCTCGCCGGCGTGGATCGCTGTGCCATCGGGGCGCTGGCCGGGGAAGAAGGTGGGCCGGTTGGTGCGGGTGCGGCCCACGACCTGCTCGGGTTTCTTGGGGTTGCTGCCCTCCACCAGCACCTCCTCGAGCCGGCCGAGATAGCGCTCGCTGCGCCGGCGGGCCGTGCGCTCCACCAGGGCGTTGAGCTCCTGCAGCCGCTCCACCTTCACCGCTTCGCCCAGCTGGCCTGGCCAGTCGGCGGCGGGGGTGTGGGGCCGCGGCGAGTAGGCGGCGGTATTCACCAGGTCGAAGCCGATCTCTTCGACCAGGGCCAGGGTGCGCCGGAACTGGGCGTCGGTTTCGCCCGGGAAGGCCACGATCACATCGGCAGTGATGGAGGCATCGCTCATGCGCTCGCGGATGCGCTCGACGATGCGGCGGTAGCGATCCACCGTGTAGCCCCTGGCCATGGCCTTGAGCACCTCATCGTCGCCGCTCTGGAAGGGGATGTGGAAGTGCTCGCAAAGCTTGGGCAGCTCGGCGCAGGCATCGATCAGCCGCTCGGTGAAGTAGCGCGGGTGGCTGGTGGCGAAGCGGATCCGCCCGATGCCCGCCACGTCGTGCACGTGATGGAGCAGGTCGGTGAGGGTGTGGCTGCGGCGGCCCTCCGGGGTGATGCCCGGCAGGTCGCGGCCGTAGGCATCGATGTTCTGGCCCAGCAGGGTGATCTCCTTGAAGCCGCGGGCGGCCAGGCCCTCCATCTCCAGCTTGATGGCGCCCGGCAGGCGCGACTGCTCCTGGCCCCGCACCGAGGGCACCACGCAATAGGTGCAGCGTTCGTTGCAGCCGTAGATCACGTTTACCCAGCCGCAGACGCTGCTGTCGCGGCGGGCGGTGGTGATGTCTTCAAGGATGTGGTGCTCGCCGGTGGCCACCACCTGCTGGCCCTGCTCCACCTGGGCCAGCAGCACATCGAGCCGGTTGGCGTGCTGGGGCCCCATCACCAGATCCAGCTCGGGCACGCGCCGCAGCAGCGATTCCCCCTCCTGCTGGGCGACGCAGCCCGCCACCACCAGGGTGAGGTTGGGATTGACCCGTTTGCGCTGGGCCTGGCGGCCCAGGTAGCTGTACACCTTCTGTTCGGCGTTGTCGCGGATCGTGCAGGTGTTGTAGAGCACCAGATCGGCGCTGTGTTCGTCGTCGCCGGCCCGGTAGCCCATGGCTTCGAGGATTCCGGCCATGCGCTCGGAATCCGCCTTGTTCATCTGGCAGCCGAAGGTGGTGATCCAGTAGCTGCCGCGTTGGGCCTGTGTCGCGGTCATGGCTCCAGTTTCGGCCATAGCTGGCGGCAGCGGCCGGCTTTAGAGATGTTCAGCCAGGGTCAGTTGCTGACCGCAGAGGGCCAGTTTGTCGCCAAGGTCTAGGGCGATCTGGCTCAGCAGGGCCATGGCAGCGGCTGGGGTGCTGAGCTGAAGTCGATCGAAATCGAGGCGATCCAGGAGCCAGCAGCTTCCATCGGTGTCGGCCACCACATCTGCCAGCCGCGGCCGTCCGGACAGGAAGCCCGCATCGCCGAACACCATCCCGGAGGTAAAGGTGGCCATCCGGGCGGAAGCCAAATGGGCTCCGTCCCGCTGGACAGGTAGGAAGAGGCTGAAGCGTCCGGTTGCCACGATGAACAGGTGGTGGCTCGCCTGGAGCTGGGCCATCACCTGTTCCCCTGGGCTGTAGTGGCGCAGCTCCAGCAGCGCTTTGATGGCGGCCTGGTGCTCGGGGGCCAGGCGATCGAGCAAACCCCCAGAGGTCGCCGGCAAATCCGTACTGCCGTTGGGGCGGGAGGGGCGCAGGCTCAGCAGGTGATCTTCCGCCGCTTCCAGGGCGAGATCGAGGCTGGTGAAGCAGGGAATCGCTGCCAGGGCGGCTGGCTGCTCCAGGTGGGCAGCCCGGCAGAGCAGCAGAGATGTCTCGCCATTGCGGTGCTGCCCGGCCTGTTGGCCCAGCAGCGCAGCCCCTGAGGCAGGCAGCTCGATCACCTGGCCCAGATCGAGCACGATCACGGCCGTGCCGGCTGGGCAGCTGCCCAGCTCGGCCAGCAGCTGTTCCATGGCCGCGAAGTCGAGCACCCCCTGGGCCTGCAGGATCGCGATCCTTCCCCGGCGGGGATCGAGCCAGGCGGCCTCCGCCTGGCTGCGCCAGCAGCGGGAGCGCCGCTCGGTTCCCCAATAGCGGCTGCGCACGGCGGACTGGCCCAGGGGGTTCCGGTCAAACAGGTGCAGGCCCAGGACCTCCGACAGTCGCCGGCAGGCGGCGATGCCCCGCACGCTGTTGCCGAAGGCATCGAGCCTGGGCGAGAACACCGCGATCCCCAGCCGGCCCGGCACCACCGCCAGAACGCCCCCGCCCACCTCACTCTTGGCCGGCATGCCCACGTCGTATAGCCACTGGCCGGCGTAGTCGTACATGCCGCAGCTCCCCATCACCGCCAGCACCCTGGTGGTGGTGGCGGCATCCAGGGGCTGCTCCTGGGTCAGGGGGTTGCGCCCCTGGCAGGCCAGGGTTGCGGCCATCACGGCCAGGTCCCGGCAGGTGACGTCGATCGAGCACTGGCGGAAATAGAGGTCCAGCCCCGGCTCCGGCTCCTCCTCGATCACTGCGGCATTGCGGAGCAGGTGGCTGATGGCCCGGTTGCGGTGCCCCGTCTCCCGTTCGGATGCATATACGGCTCGATTCACGCTCAGGGGGCGTCCGGCCAGGGCCGAGAAGAAGGCCAAGATGGTGGCTTCGGCCCGGTCGCGTTCGTGGCGCCACACCTGGGCCGCCGTGGCGATAGCCCCGGCATTGATCATCGGGTTGCGGGGAATGCCGGACTGGGGGTCGAGGCTGATGGCGTTGAAGGAGTCGCCCGAAGGCTCCACTCCCACCTTCTTGCGCATGAACGGCGGCGAAAGCAGGCGCAGGGCAAGCCCATACATGAAGGGCTTGGAAATCGACTGGATCGTGAAGGCGGTGTCCCCATCGCCAACGGCATAGACCCGGCCATCAGCGGTGGCCAGCACGATGGCGAAATTGTCGGGAGCGGCTTTGGCTAGCTCAGGGATGTAGTCCGCCAGCTTCCCCTCCCGGCAGGGGAGCAGCTCCCGGTGCAGCTGCTCCAGCACCTGCTGGATTAGGGCGGCGTGCACCGGCTCGCTCTGGTGCGGCGGTCGTGGGATCACAGAGGACAGACCGGAGGGTTGAATCGCCCTAGCGTGCCAGCGTGAAGCTGTTTTGATCGGCGCGAGCCTGCCTCCCCGATGCGCCTGAGCCTGCAACGCTTTCGCCTCACCAAGGCCGTGCCCCTGGCGATTAGCCGGGGCACCACCAGCGCCGTGGAGCACCTGCTGGTGCGGATCGCCCACGACGGGCTCACGGGCCTCGGCGAGACCGGTGGCTTCGACACCGGCCACCGCCACTACGCCACCGATGCTGTGGCGGCCGAGCTGGAGGCCATTGCCCCCCGGCTGGAGGCCCTGGCGCCCCAGCCCCTTCAGGCCCTGGAGCCCCTGCTGGCGGCCCTCAGCCCCCCGGCCCGCTGCGGCCTGGATCTGGCCCTGCACGACTGGTGGGGCAAGCGGTTGAACCAGCCGCTGCACCGGCTCTGGTGGCTGGATCCGGGGGCCTGTGTCGCCACCAGCGTGACCCTCGGCTTAGGCCCCCCCGAGGCTGGGCTGGCGCGGCTCGAGCGCTGGTGGGCCCAGCTGCCCGCCACCCGGATCAAGCTCAAGCTGGGCAGCCCCGCGGGGGTGGCCCACGACCTGGCCCTGCTGGAGGCGGTGGCAGGGGCGCTGGAGCAGCGGCGCCAGCTCACCGGTGGGCCCTGCGAGCTGCAGGTGGATGCCAACGGCGGCTGGGATCTGGCCACCGCCCGCTCGATGCTCCAGCCCCTGGAGCGCGCGGGGGTGGTGCTGCTGGAGCAGCCCCTGGCCCCGCTGCTGGATCCGGAGGCTGACAGCGCTGGCTTTGCGGCCCTGCACGGCGAAGCTCCCCTGCCGCTGGTGGCCGATGAGAGCTGCTGGGACCTGGCCGATCTGCTGCGGCTGGCTCCCTACGTGGACGGCATCAACATCAAGTTGCTCAAGAGCGGCGGCCTGGCCGAAGCCCTGCTGATGGCCCGGACGGCCCGGCGGCTGGGGTTGGGGGTGATGGTTGGCTGCTATTCCGATGCCGCCCTGCTCAACGGCGGCGCCGCCCAACTGCTGCCGCTGGTGAATTGGCCCGACCTTGACAGCCACCTGAACCTGGTGGATGACCCCTTCAGCGGCCTGGACTTGGACGCCGATGTGCTGGTGCCCCCTCCGGGGGCCGGGCTGGGCATCAGCCTGAGGCAGGAGCCATGTTGAGCGCCTCCGCCCCGATCGTGCTGCTGCAGCACGGCGGCCTCGACGACCTCTCGGGCAAGACCGGTCTGGCCATGCTGCGCTACCGCTCCGGTCCGATCGTGGCCGTGATCGATCCGGCCTTCGCCGGCGCCGAGCTGCGGGCCATCACCGGCATCCCCCGGGCCGTGCCGGTGGTGGCCGACATGGCCGCCGCCCTGGCCTACGGGCCCGCGGCGGCGGTGGTGGGCCTGGCTCCCTCCGGTGGGCGGCTGCCGGAGCTGATGCGCGCCGATGTGCTGGTGGGGCTCCAGGCGGGGCTCAACCTGGCCAGTGGTCTGCACAGCCGCCTGGGCGACGATCCTGAGCTGGCAGGGGCCTGCACCCGGCCCGGCCAGTGGATCTGGGACCTGCGCCAGGAGCCCCCAGCCCTGGCGGTGGCCACGGCGCGGGCGGCTGCCCTGCCCTGCCGG
>NZ_JAGQCQ010000181.1:0-7499 GCF_024346275.1 Cyanobium sp. BA20m-p-22 | reverse complement strand
GCCTCGCGGCTGCCCAGCCGGCCGATGTGGGCCGTGCCGATGTTGGTGATCACCGCCACATCGGGGCAGGCACAGCGGCTGAGTCGCTCGATTTCACCCAGGCCCCGCATGCCCATCTCCACCACCAAGGCCGCCTGGGCAGGGGTCGCCTTCAGCAGGGTGAGGGGCACGCCGACGTCGTTGTTCTCATTGCCGCTAGAGGCCCCCACTTCCCCGAGGGGGGCCAGGGCCGCCCGGATCAGTTCCCGGGTGGTGGTTTTGCCGGCCGAGCCGGTCACCGCCACCACCGCAGCAGAAAGCTGGCGCCGCCAGAGGCAGGCCAGCTGCTGGTAGGCCAGCAGGGTGTCTGGCACCAGCCAGAGGGGCACTGAGCCCGCCACGGCGGCAAGGGCAGCGGGCGGCAGTTGCTCCGCCTGGGCCAGCAGGGCGACGGCACCGGCCTCGAGGGCGGCGGGGAGGAAGGCATGGCCGTCAAAGCGCTCGCCCACCAGGGACACAAACAACTGGCCGGCGGCCAGCTGGCGGCTGTCGGTGCAGATCGCCTGCGGCTCGAGCTTGGTGCTGGCCTGGGCAGGGGTGAGGGGTCCGGTGACGGGCGGACCCCACAGCTGCTGCAGCTGGCCCAGGTGCAAGGCCATCACGGCGAGGCGGGGCCCAGCAGGACCATCCCACTGCCCACCCGGGCGGCCTGGGCCAGCAGGGCCCCGGACCCGTCGAGCAGGCGCAGCCGCTCGTAGCCCAGCTCGCGGCTGCGCTCGAGCCACTGGTCGGCCTGCTGCTGGCGCAGCGGCCCAGCCAGGGCCAGGAAGGTTGGCGCCAACTCCAACTCCAGGCGACCCTGCCCCGGGTAGGGCCGGGCCGAGGCGATGCAGCCCCGGGGATCATCCTCAGCCAGCAGGGCCAGCAGGGGATCGATCGCCAGGGGCGGGGCCTGCTCTGGCGGGCTTGGGGCTGGTGGAACGGGTTGTTGCTGGGCAGGCTGTTGTTGAACGGGCTGAGACTGGGCGGGGTGAGCCAGAGCCGGCTGAGATTGAACGAGCTCTTGAGCGGGCGCTCCAGCCGAGTCGGATCGGCGCACCAGAGCCGGTCCAACGGCAGTCACCAGGGCCAGCACCAGGGCCAAAAAGAGGGCCAGCAAAAGAGCCAGCAAGAGCGGCCAGAACAGCCAGGCCAGGGAAGGCGGCCAGAATCCCGGCACCGAGAGCTCCCCCTGGCGTTTGCGCCGGGCCAGCTCCCGCAGCCTGAGGCCCGTGCTGGCCAGGGCCGCCCGCAGATCAAAGGCCAGTCGCCCCCAGGGCTCCTCGTAGGGGGCCGGATAGGGATGGGCCGGATCAGGGCCGGCCGGGGGGGCGTCAAAGGGCAAGGTCAACGGCGCTTGAGCAGGGAGGCCAGGCCCCTGCGGCTGGGATCGGCGTCCTGGCCCTGGGAGAACTTCTCCACATCGGCCGCCTCGGGCGTCGGCTCCTTGACACCGCAGACATCGCGGTACATGGCGTCGTATTCCAGGGCGGAACGGGCCCAGCTGAAGTCCACCGCCATGGCGCGCCGCTGCAGCTCCTGCCAGCTCTTCTGGTGGCGGTAGGCCTCCCAGGAGCGCACAATCGCTGTGTAGAAGTCGATCGGCTCGTAGCGATCAAAGCCGTAGCCCATGCCGGTGCCGGCCAGGGGATCGTTGGGCGGCACCGTATCGACCAAGCCCCCCACCATGCGCACCACCGGAATCGAGCCGTAGCGCATCGCCAGCATCTGGCTGATGCCGCAGGGTTCGAAGCGGCTGGGCATCAAGAAGGCATCACAACCGCCGTAGACCAGGCGGGAGAGCGCGTCGTCGTAGGTGAGAAACACGGCAAACCGGCCGGGATGCTGGGAAGCCATCTGCCAGAGGCCCGATTCCAGCATCCGGTCGCCGGTGCCGAGCACGAGGATCTGGCTGTCGGTGTAGGCCAACACCCGATCGGCCACCTGGAGCAGCAGATCCACCCCCTTCTGGTCCACCAACCGGCTCACCATGCCCATCAGGTAGGAGCGTGGACTCACCGCCAGGCCGAAGCGTTCCTGCAGGGCCTGCTTGTTGAGGGCGCGGGGCGCCAGATCCGTGGCCGAGAATCGCGCCGGCAGGCTGGCATCGCTGGCCGGATTCCAGTCTTCGGTGTCAATGCCGTTGAGAATGCCGCGCAGCTTGCCACTGATGAAGTTGAGCAGGCCGTCGAGGTGTTCGCCGTACTGGGGCGTGCGGATCTCCATCGCATAGGTGGGGGACACCGCATTCACCCGGTCGGCATAGAGCAGGGCCGCCGCCATGGTGTGGTCCCCCTGCATATACCAGGGGCACCAGGTCATGCGGTCGAGTTTCCAGCGCCAGGGGCCCTGATATTTGAGGTTGTGGATGGTGAACACCGTGCTGATTTCCGGGTCTTGGTGCATCCACACCGGCAACATGCCCGTATGCCAGTCGTGGCAGTGCAGCACCTGGGGCTTCCAGTGGTGCCAGCAGAATTCGGCCGTGGCGCTGGCAAAGAAGGTGAAGCGCCAGTCTTCATCCTCACCGCCATAGATGCGCTCCGGGTCAAACACCGGATGACCCACCAGATAGAGGAGCAAGCCATTGGTGGGATGGCGCGCCTCGAATACGGCGAAGTCATTGCCCATGGTGTGGCCGCGCCAGATCGGCTCGGGCGACACCTGCAACCGCGACCACAACTTGCCGTAGCCGGGAAGCATGATCCGCACGTCATGGCCCAGGGCCGCCAGGGCCGGCGGCAGGGATCCCACCACATCTCCCATGCCGCCGACCTTGATCATCGGGGCGCATTCGGCCGCAGCAAACAAGACCCGCATCCCAGCTCCACCGGAAGTGGCCGAAACTCTACGGGCGGCCTATGGCAACACCGTCACCGGGGTGCCCATCTCAACCAGCTCAAACAATTCGCGCACGTGCTCATCCAGCAGGCGCACGCAGCCATGGGAGACGGCCTGGCCCACACTGGCGCGCTGGGGGGTGCCATGGAAGCCGGCACTCACGCAGCCCTTCACCACCAGGTGCTCGCGGCCGTTGAAGCCGGCCCGGCCCTTGCAGTCACGGTGGAAGCCGATCCAGCGGCTGCCGAGGGGATTGGCCGGACCAGGCGGAATCCGCTGGCCGGTGACGGGATGCTCCCAGGTGGGATTGCGGGCCAGCTCGATCACCTCAAAGCGGCCCACCGGGGTCTCCCAGCCGGGGCGACCTACCCCCACCGGAAAGCGGCGCCGTTCCTGGCCCCCCTCCAGCACCAGCAGCAGGCGCTGGCGCCGATCGAGCACCAGGTAGGGGCCGCTGGTGGGGGCTGCGGCAACGGGAGGAATCGGCTGGGGCAGGACTGGCTGGGAAAGGACTGGGCCGCCCAGCAGCAGCAGGCCTGCCCCAATTGCCCAGGCGCCCAAAGGGCCCAGCCAGCACAGTTCAGGGCAACCAGGGCGCATCGGAAAAATCAGCCGGGCGTTTTTCCAGGAAGGCATCGCGCCCCTCCCGGGCCTCCGCCGTTCGGTAGAAGAGATGGGTGGCCTGGCCAGCGAGCTCCTGCAGACCGGCCAGCCCATCGGTTTCAGCATTGAAGGCGGCCTTCAGGCAGCGGATCGCCGTGGGGCTGTGCTGCATCACCTCCCGGGCCCAGCGGATCCCCTCGGCCTCCAGCTCGGCCAGGGGAACCACCCCATTCACCAATCCCATCTCCAGGGCCTGGTCGGCGCCGTACTGGCGGCAGAGGAACCAGATTTCGCGCGCCTTGCGCTGGCCCACCACCCGGGCCAGGTAGCCAGCCCCAAAGCCGCCATCAAAACTGCCCACCCGCGGCCCCGTCTGGCCAAACACGGCGTTCTCCGCCGCCAGGCTCAGATCGCAGAGCAGGTGCAGCACCTGGCCGCCGCCGATGGCATAGCCCGCCACCAGGGCGATCACCACCTTGGGCAGGCTGCGGATCAGGCGCTGCAGGTCGAGCACGTTGAGCCGGGGCAGGCCCGCCTCATCCACATAGCCACCATCGCCGCGCACGCTCTGGTCGCCGCCGGCGCAGAAGGCCCAGCCCCCGTCGGCGGCCGGCCCGACCCCGCTGAACAGCACCACCCCCACCTTGGGGTCGTCCCGCACCCGGGAGAAGGCGTCGCAGAGTTCCTGCACGGTGCGCGGCCGGAAGGCATTGCGCTTGTGGGGCCGGTTGATCCGGATCCGGGCGATGCCCTCCTCGCACCGGTCAAACAGCACGTCCTCGTAGCTGGCGGCAGGTTGCCAGTGCAGCGCTGCTGGCAGATCGGATCGGAGGGTCACGGCTGCAGCATGGCTGTGCTGGCCATTCTGCGCAGGGCCTGGCGCAGGCTGGCGTCGGCGCGGCGGTCGGTGACCAGCTCCAGCAGGGCCATGGGCTGCGGCAGGGCCCAAGCCAGCTGGTTAGCCAGATCCCCAGCCAGATCACCGGCCGCCACCACCCTGCGTCCCGGCACCCCATAGGCGGCCGCCAGGGCCAGCGGATCGAGGGGCTGGGGCATGGCGAAAAGGCGCTCGAAATCCAGGGCCGCCGCCGGCATGGTGCGGATCGGCAGCTGCTCAAAGATGCCGCCGCCGCCATTGTTGATCAGGATCACGGTGAGTCGGCCCTGGAGTTGGCGCTGCCACAGCCAGCCGTGGCTGTCGTGCAGCAGGGCCAGATCACCGCTGAGCAACACGGCCTGACCCAGGGCCTCGGCCACACCACAGGCACTCGAGAGGGTGCCATCGATGCCGGAAGCCCCCCGGAAGCTGTACACGGGCCGCCAGGGCGCGGCTGGATCGCCAAAGCTCTCCCAGTCGCGCACGGGGCTGCTGTTGGCGATCACTAGGGGCACGCCCGCCGGCAGGGCCTGGCCCAGCATCCGCGCTAAGGCAGGCTCCGCCGCCGCCGCGGGCAGGGCGCCAGAGAGCCAGCTCTGCAGGGCCCCCTCCCGCCGCCGCCAGGCCGCCGCCAATTCCAGGCAGGCCGGGTCGGGCCTGGCCTGCCAGCAGGCGTCTGGCCAGAGCGTCATCCAGCCGGCGAGCCCCGCCGCGCTCTGCTGACAGCCGCTACCGAGGGGATCGAGGCAGCGGGGATCGGCCTCACTCACCAACCACTGGGGGACGCCCAGCTCTGCCAGCCAGCGCTGCAGGCGCCGGCTGGCCGGCAGGGGACCCAGCCGCAGCACCTGGGCTGGCCGTAGGTCGGGGTCGGGGCAATGGTCGGTGCAATCCAGCAGCAGGTCGTAGCCCGCCACCAGCTCCAGCTGGGCCTGGCCGCGCAGGCCGCTGAGGCCATCGGCCAGCAGGGGCCAGCCGGTGCGCCTTTGCCAGCGGCCCAGGGCCTCCACCTGGCTCTGCCAATGCTGGGGGAAGCCGCGCCAGGGGCCCGCCACCACCAGGCCGGGGCGATCGAGTTCGGGCAGCGGCCCAGGGCAAGCCGAAGCTGGAGTTGCGAGGGAAGCCGGCATGGCAACTGGCGGGGGCGGCGGTGCGGCTTCAAGGGCGGCCCTGGCCTGGAGCAGGGCAGGGCCGTCGGCGTGGAGCGGCTCGGCAAAGGGAAGGTTGAGATGCACCGGCCCCGGGGCCTGGCTAGAGCCCCGGGCGGCCAGCAGGGCGGCGTGGGCCAGCTCGGCGATGGCCCCATCGGCCATGGCGGCCAGGCCAGCACCATCGCCCTGACCCAGCCAGCGCACACTCGCCGCCAGGAAACACTCCTGGTTGACACTTTGGTTGGCCCCACAGCCCTTGAGCTGGTCGGGCCGATCCGCCGTGATCAACAGCAGGGGGATGGCGCCGTAATCGGCCTCCACCGCTGCCGGCAGCAGGTTGGCGACTGCGGTTCCGGAGGTGGTTATCACCGCTGCCGCCTGGCCCGAGGCCCGGCCCAGCCCCAGGGCAAAAAAGGCGGCGGAGCGCTCATCCACGCAGGTGTAGAGACCGAGCCCCTGGGCCTCCAGCAGGCCGGCCGCCTGGGCCAGGGCTGCGGAGCGGCTGCCCGGGCAGAGCACCACCTGGGACAAGCCATGGCGCATCAGCGCCGCCAGGAGCACCAGCGCCGCCTCCAGGTTGCGGGGGGCCAACGCCACGCCGGGGCCATACAGGATGGAAGGCCCATCCTCGCCTGCGCCCTTGGCTACCCCCCCTGACCCAGCCGCGAATGCCGGCCCCCTGGCAAGCCTGCGCCGCCAGCTGTGGCCCTTGCTGGTGTGGGTGGCGCTGGCCCTGGTGCTGCGCTGGGTCGCGCTCGAACCCCGCTGGATTCCCTCCGGCTCGATGTTGCCCAGCCTCCAGCTCCAGGACCGGGTGCTGGTGGAGAAGCTCCGCGCCCGCCTGCATCGGCCCCTGCCGGTCGGCACCGTGGTGGTGTTCCACCCGCCTGCGGCCCTGCTTGATGCTGGCTACGACCCAAATGCCGCCCTGATCAAACGGGTGGTGGCCGAGGCGGGGGATCGGGTCGAAGTGCGCGATGGGGTGCTCTGGCGCAACGGGGCACCGGCGCCGCTCGACTGGTCGGCCGAACCGATGGGCTACTCCCTCCCACCGCTGAGCGTGCCCCCAGGCCACCTGCTGGTGCTGGGGGACAACCGCAATGCCAGCCTTGATTCCCACCTCTGGGGGGCCCTGCCCCGGGAGGCGGTGATCGGCACCGCCGTGCTGCGCTACTGGCCCCCCAACCGAATCGGCTGGTTACGGTTCTCCAACCCCGGACACCCACCTGGTGGAGCCGAAGAGGTGGGGTAGGGTGCAGGCCGGCCGCAGAGCACACCGGCGATGTTTAATCCGGAGTTCCTGACCACCGACAACGAGGCGATTAGCGGCAACTCGCTGATTCAGTATCTCCAGGAACAGTCACCGGATGTGCTGCAGCGCGTGGCCCGCTCCGCCAGTGGTGACATTCAGGACATCATTCGCCACAACGTGCAGGGGCTGCTGGGCATGCTGCCTGGCGAACAATTTGAAGTGAAGATCCAAACCAGCCGGGACAACCTGGCCGGCCTGCTTGCCTCGGCGATGATGACCGGCTATTTCCTGCGTCAGATGGAACAGCGGATGGAGCTGGATACCAGCCTGCTGGGCTGTGGTGATCTGGATACGGAACTGGACGCCGATCCCGGCGAACTCAGGTCCTAGTCCTTCGGCCACTCCTGAGCTGCAACGGCAGGGCTCGCCGGCACCACCCCCCAGCGCACCAAGGCCCGATCGATGCCCGCCAGGTAGGCCCAGCTACCGCCATCGGGCGCCCAGGGCCGCCCTTCCAGCTCGGCCGCCAGCTCCCCCAGCCGCTCCGGGCTGCAGGCCAGCGGGGCCTCGTAGTGGGCCGGCACCAGCCAGCGCAGCTGCGGTTCCCGCGCCAGGCAGCGAATCCAGGCCAGCAGGGCAGCCTGGCAACGGGGAAACACCAGCCGCTCCAGCACCGGAGCGACCTGCAGAGTCGGCTGCTCGCCGGGCACCAGCCGGCGGAATTCGGCCTGCCAGCCTCGCTGCCAGCGGAAGGGGT
>NZ_JAGQCQ010000180.1:0-7561 GCF_024346275.1 Cyanobium sp. BA20m-p-22 | reverse complement strand
ACCTTTTCTGGCCCCATGGCGCGCTTCGGCCTTTCCGCCCTGACTTCGCTGCTGAAGGGCATCGGCGCCCCGCCCACTGGCAGCAGCAGCTGGAGTCGGCCGTTTGGTCTGGGCTGGGAGCAGCCCTACACGGTGCGCTACGCCAGCAACCTCGACGACGGCCCCAACCACGGCATGCCCCTGGGGGGCTTCGGCGCCGGCTGTATCGGCCGCGCCCCCGACGGCAGCTTCAACCTCTGGCACCTCGATGGAGGTGAGCACTGGTTTGGCACCCTGCCGGACTGCCAATTTGCGCTCTATGAGAGCGACGGACAGCAAAGCCGGGCCCACGCCCTGGCGGTGAAGCCCTCGGCCGATGCCTCCCGCCCTGAGGGCGGCGAACCCCTCAGCGACTGGAGCTGGTATCCCGCCAGCAGCACCGAACGGCCTACCGGCACCTATGCCGCCCGCTACCCGCTCAGCAGCACCAGCTACGAGGGTGTTTTTGCCGCCCAGGTGAGCTGTGAGGCGTTCAGCCCGATCCTGCCGGGCGACTACCGGCGCACCAGCTACCCGGTGGCGGTGTTCGTATGGACCCTGACCAACCCGACCAACCGCCCCCTCGACCTCTCCCTGCTGCTGAGCTGGCGCAACACCACGGGCTGGTTCACCAACACCGATCCCACAGCGGCGGTGGAGTTTCGCGACGACGGCAGCCCTGAGCACAACTACGTGCCGGCGATCGGCAACAGCAAGGGCCAGCGCAACCGCTGGCTGGACCAGCCCGGCCTCAAGGGGGTGTTGCTGGAGGGTGAGCGCACCACGCCGGTCGCTGAGGGCCAGGGCCAGTGGTGCATCGCCACTGCCGATCACCTGGAGGTGCAGCGCTGCAGCCGCTGGAACCCCCACGGCAGCGGCGCTGAGCTGTGGGAACCCTTCGCCCGCGACGGCTCGATCCCCGAGAGCAACAACGACCGCCGCAGCGGCGCCCATGACCCCGCCAGCGCCGCCCTGGCGGTGAAATGCCAGCTCGAGCCGGGAGCCAGCATCGAGATCCCCCTGGTGATCAGCTGGGACCTGCCGGTGACGGCCTTCGCCACCGGCACGCGTTGCCTGCGCCGCTACACCGACTTTTTCGGTTCAGAAGGCAGCGCCGCCGCTGCCATCGCCGCCGAGGCCCTGCGCGACTGGCGTGACTGGCACAGCCAGATCGAGGCCTGGCAGCGGCCGGTGCTGGAGCGCGCCGACCTGCCCGAACCGCTGCGCATGGCCCTGTTCAACGAGCTCTACGACCTGGCCAGTGGCGGCAGCCTCTGGAGTGCCGCCAGCCCCGCCGACCCGGTGGGCCGCTTCGGGGTGCTCGAGTGTCTCGACTACGCCTGGTACGAGAGCCTGGATGTGCGGCTCTACGGCTCCTTCGCCCTGCTGCAGCTCTGGCCCGAACTCGACAAGGCCGTACTGCGCAGCTTCGCCCGCGCCATCCCCGCCGCCGACCCCACACCGAGGCCGATCGGCTGGTATTTCACCCAGGGCAAGGGCCGGGTGGAGGCGGCCCGCAAGCTGGCCGGTGCCACCCCCCACGACCTGGGCGCTCCCAACGAGCGGCCCTGGGATGCCACCAACTACACCGCCTATCAAGACTGCAATCTCTGGAAAGACCTGGCCAGCGACTACGTGCTGCAAGTGTGGCGCACCTTCCGGCTCGCTCCCAGTGGCGAAGACCTGCGCTTCTTGGCCGAGTGCTGGCCAGCGACCGTTGAGGCCCTCACCTACCTGAAAAGCTTCGACGTAAACAACGACGGCCTGCCCGACAACGGCGGCGCCCCCGACCAGACCTTCGACGACTGGCCGCTGCAGGGGGTGAGTGCCTACTGCGGCGCCCTCTGGATCGCCGCCCTGGAGGCGGCCCTGGCCATGGCCCAGCGGCTGCAGCTGGAGCTGGGGCTCGACACCAGTGGCGAGCAGCGGCAATTCGGCAGCTGGCTGGAGCAGTCCCGAGCCAACTTCGATGCCCTGCTGTGGAACGGGGAGTACTACAAGATCGATGCCGAAAGCGGCACACCTGTGGTGATGGCCGACCAGCTCTGCGGCGACTTCTACGCCCGCCTGCTGGGGCTGCCCGCCGTGGTGGCCGACGAACGCGCCCGCAGTGCCCTCAAGGCGGTGAAGCAGGCCTGCTTCGAGGGCTTCCAGGGCGGCAAGCTCGGTGTGGCCAACGGCCTGCGCCGCGACGGCACCCCCCTCGATCCCAACGGCACCCACCCGCTGGAGGTGTGGACCGGCATCAACTTCGGCCTGGCCGCCTACTACCGCCTGATGGGCGAAACCAGCACGGCCTTCGCCATCAGCGGCGCCGTGGTGGAGCAGGTGTACGGCGGCGGCCTGCAATTCCGCACCCCCGAAGCCATCACCGGCGTCAACACCTTCCGGGCCTGCCACTACCTGCGGGCCATGGCGATCTGGGCCCTGTGGGCCACCCACACCGGCTGGCAGGCGATTCCAGGGGCCGAGCGACAACCATGAGACCCCTGCTCACCCTGCTGCTGGCGCCCCTGCTGGCCTTGGCGCTCTGGCTGGGGCTGACCCCGGCCGCCCAGGCCCAAGTGCACGCCCACAACGACGAGAACGGCACCCCGGTGGTGCGGAGCCTCGAGAGCCTGCGCGACCTCGACTACCAGAGCTGGCAGCTGGTGGCCTACCGGGAAGGAGCGCCCGGCGGGCCCCTGAAGCTGCGAATTGTGGGCTATCCCGGCAAGGTACGGCTGGACCATCCCACGGCCCTGCAGGTGCGCAGCGGCCACTTCAGCTGGCAGCTGGCCGATGTGACCCTGGCCAACCCCCAACTGGCAGGGGATGGCCGCAGCGCCGCCGCCGAGTTCGACCTGGCGCCCCTGCTGGCCGACCTGAGCCAAGACCGGCCCCTACGGCTGGTGCTGCCGGGGGTGTTTGTGGAGTTGCCGGTGCCGCCGTTTGTGGTGGCGCAATGGCGCAGCCTGCCGCTGGCCGCGGCTCAACCCCCAGGAGCCTTCGGCAATCCCACCTAGCCAGGATTGTCAACAACAGCCCCTCTAAAGCTCAACAAGTATTAATTGCTAAATGTCCATGGGCCGATGGGTGAATGCTCTTACTCCTGCTCAGCCCCACCAAGCGTGACTGGATTGATCAAGGTAGAATCACGAAAACATTTTGTACGAGGATGGCATCATGGTTAGCTTTTCTAAGAGCATCGCGGTTATTGCGAGCCTGACAACAATTGCGATTGGCGCCATTGCTGCCGTGAGATACTTTGATGGCATGGACGGGCAAATAAGAGACCAGCGGCTTTTAATTGAGAAGTTGCAAAAAGACCTCAAAGGCCGCGAGAATGGCGCCCAAAGCCCCCAATCCCAGTCTCCCGCCGCCCAGTCTCCCGCAACTCCGTCTCTGCCTGCCCCGTCTTCTGAACCGCTTCAAGGTCCTCCCCCCCTGCCTCCTGTGTCAGGCACAGACGAGGCAAAACCATCGGCAGCCGCGCAGTGAAGCCAGGACAACGCGTGGATTGCACTCTGGATTTAACCGTGGATTGCACCGTGGATTACACTAAATGCATATCTACGCCATCATGAAGCGATGGGCATACTGGTCGTTCTTGGTTTTTCGTTGTCCATCGGCTGGATGGTGAGAAAACACCTGAATGGAAGGGCTCGCCCTCCAGGCGAGGATCTGAGGAAGGTCACCTTTGATCAGGAACGCCCCAGGGCCCTGTCTTACACGGAAATGATGAATTCAGGAAAACAACGGATGGATCAAACATCACACGGGAACGACTGAATATCTATTTTATGTTTTCTCTGCACTAATTGCTGCCCTCCCACGCCTGTTCAGTGCCACCCCCCTTATCCAGCCCCGCACCCAACCACTGGCGCCCCTGGATGCAGCGGGCCCTGCAGCTAGCTGAGCTGGGCGCCGGCCACACCAGCCCCAACCCCCTGGTGGGGGCGGTGGTGCTCGATGCCGGCGGCTCGCTGGTGGGGGAGGGATACCACGCCCGGGCCGGCGAGCCCCACGCCGAGGTCGGCGCCCTGGCCCAGGCGGGCGAGCGGGCCCGCGGCGGCACCCTGGTGGTGACCCTGGAGCCCTGCTGCCACCACGGCCGCACGCCGCCCTGCAGCCAGGCCGTGATCGCCGCGGGGCTGGCCCGGGTGGTGGTGGCCATGGCCGATCCCAATCCCCAGGTGGCCGGCGGCGGGCTGGCCCAGCTGGCGGCCGCCGGCATCGAGGTGATCTGCGGCGTGGCCGAAGCTGAGGCCCGCTCCCTCAACCGGGCCTTCTGCCACCGCATCGCCAGCGGCCGGCCCCTGGGGATCCTCAAGTGGGCCATGGGCATCGACGGCCGCACCGCCCTCAGCAACGGCGCCAGCCAGTGGATCAGCGGCCCCGAGGCCCGCAGCTGGGTGCACCGGCTGCGGGCCGGCTGCGATGCGGTGATTGTCGGCGGCGGCACCGTGCGCGCCGACGATCCCCTGCTCACCAGCCGCGGCCTGCGCCAGCCTGAGCCACTGCGGGTGGTGCTCAGCCGCAGCCTGGACCTCCCGGCCAGCGCCAAGCTCTGGAATCAGGCCACCGGCCCCACCCTGGTGGCCCATGGCCCCGAGGCGCCAGCGCTGAGCTGCGCCAGCCTCGATCAGCAGGGCGTCCCCCGGCTGGAGCTGCCCAGCTGCAGCCCCCGGGCGTTGCTGGAGGTCCTGGCGGCCCGCGGCTGCAACCAGGTGCTGTGGGAATGCGGCCCGGAGCTGGCGGCGGCGGCCGTGCGGGAGGGCTGCGTGCAGGAGGTGGCCGCCGTAATCGCCCCGAAACTGCTGGGCGGCCAACCGGCCCGCACCCCCCTGGGGGAGCTGGGATTCACGGCCATGGCCGAGGTGCCCAACTGGAGCAGCCAGCCAGTCCAGACCCTGGGCCCAGACCTGCTCTGGCGACTCAGCGCACCTGCCGCGCCCATGGCGCCCTAACCATGCCCACCGCCGGCCTGCCCTTCGCTCTACAGATCCCCCTGGGGGGGACGCTGCTGGCCCTATTTGCCTGGCTGCTGCTGGATCGGCTGGGCCGGCGCTGCCCCATGGGCTCCCTCGGCCGGGCCCTGCTGCTCAGCGGCCGGCTCAGCATCGCCACCGCCATCTTGATCAGCGGCATCGGCTGGTGGCTGGCGGGCCAGGCTGAGGGCCGGGAGCTGCGCAACCTGCTGCTCAGCATCGGCGTGGTTTGGACCCTGCTGCGCTGGCGCAGCGAACTCAAGCAGCGCGCCGAGCACTACGGGGCCCAGCTGCTGCCCCACCTCTCAGGCAAAGACCAGCTTTTTCTGTTCGACGTGCTCGACAAGCTGCTGAGCACAGCCGCCGTGCTGGTGGTGCTGTTGATGACCCTGGACCTGCTGGGGGTGTCGGCAGGGGTGCTGATCACCGCCGGGGGCTTCGGGGCAGCGGCCCTGGGCTTCGGTGCCCGCACGATCGTGGAAAACGGCCTCAGCGGCCTCAGCCTCTACATCAACCGGCCCTTCACCCTGGGCGACACGATCAACCTGCCGGGCCCCCAGCTGCTCGGCACGGTGGAGGCGGTGGGCTGGTTTTACACCGAGCTGCGGGATCCGGATCGACAGCGGATCTATATCCCCAATGGGCTATTCACCAGCCAGGCCGTGCAGAACCTGGCCCAGATCGACAATCGCCGCATCTGGATCGAATTCGGCCTCAGCTACGCCGACCGGGGCCGCATTGAGGCCATCACCACCGACCTGCAGGACCAGCTCGAAGCCCTGCCCGGCATAGACCCGGCCAAGGAGCGGCTTGTCCACTTCGTGGATTACGGCGAATCGAGCCTCACCCTGCGTCTGCTCTGCTTTGCCGCCGGGGGCGCCATCCAGGACGCCTGGGCCCTGCGCCAACGGGCGCTGCTGTTGATCGGCGCGGTGGTGGAGCAAGCCGGGGCTTCCATGCCCTTCCCCACCCGCACTGTGATCTCAGCAGGCAGCCCTATCTCAGTTCCGGATGCTGGGGATCCCCCTTGAACGGTCCGGCCACCTTGGAAGTGATCCAGCCGCCGTAGAAGCCGCCGGGCTGGGGCGTCACCAGCTCGCCGTCAACCCAGCAGCCATCCATCAGGGCCGGATACACGGCAAACCAGCCAGCCAGGGCAGCAAAGGCCTCGCTGGGCTCGGGGTAGGTCCACACCGCCCGGCGCAGGCGGCGCTCAACTGGGAGGGCGTCGGCCGAAGCAGTGGGATCGAGCACCAGATCGAGCACCAGATCGAAATAGCGGGCCAGCCCCTTCCACTCGCAATAGCTGGAGCCGGGGCTGGGCTGGAGCAGCTCCTGCCGCAGCGCCTGGGGCGGCAGGTAGTAGGTGGGCGGGTGGAAGGTCTCCAGCACCCTCAGGCTGCGCCCCGTCTCACAGAGCACCTGGCCCAAGGCTTCAACCCGCACCTGCTCGGCGCTCTCGACCAGCGCGGGCGGCCGGGGGTAATCGGCCACCCGTTCAGGCATGGATGAAATTGCGTAGCCGCCGACCTTCCTCTCCAGCCCGCTCCTGCAGCTCCGCATCGCTGAGGCCTGCCTCCTGGCGCTGCTGCGCGGCAATCACATCAGCCTCTTCGAGGGGATAGCCGGCGCCGCGGGCCAACTCCAGAAAGGCCTGCAACTCGAGCGGTTCCGCCAGCCGAACTGCCAGTTCAGGCATCTGACGGGCGTGGGCCAGGAAGGCATCCAGTTGCTCGAGGCTCAAAAGTCCAATTTCAACTGGGGCTGGTCTAGCGCCACCGGCTGGCCATCGACTTGCCAATCGGCCGGGTCCCAGGGAAGCAATAGGGGCTCCAGGGCCCGCAGGAGGTGACCATCGGCCGGCTCGAGCCAGGCCGCCTCCAGCCCCGCGGGGATCAGCGCCGGCATGCGCCGATGGATTGGCGCCAGCAGGGCATTGGGGGCGGTGGTGAGCACACAACAGGTCTCCAGCTCGCTGCCATCGGGGCCGATCCAGCGGTCCCAGAGACCCGCCAGCCAGAACAGCTCGCGGTCGCGACGCCGAATCCAACGGCCCTTCTCCCAGAAGGCATCGGCGGGGATCAGGCAGCGGCGGTGGCGCCAGGCGCCGCGAAAACTCGGCTTGAGCGCCACGGTTTCGGCGCGGGCATGGAGACAGCAGTGGGCGCTGGCGGGGTCCTTGACCCACTCGGGCAGCAGGCCCCACAGGGCCAGGGCCACCTCCAGCCGGCCGTGCTCCTGACGCTGGATCAGCAGGGGCTCGCCGGGGCGCACCTGGGCCCGCGGCGCGTAGTGGGACTCCAGCCCCGGCGGCAAGGGCCCCTGCAGATGGGGGCGCAGGCTCTCGAGCGGGGCAGCGAGGGAAAATTGACCACACATGGGTTGGGACTGGGCGCCGGGGGGACTGGGGTGCGTTCGGTTCTCCCAACCCGCCACTGGATCGCTGGCGGAAGCGCCCCACTAGCTTGGTTGGAACTTTGGCTGCCGCACCATGGCGATCCGCCAGGACGACAACCGCCCCAACCGCCGCTTCGGAATCATCAACCTGGTGTTGATCGGCTTCGGGGTGCTGC
>NZ_JAGQCQ010000018.1:0-22701 GCF_024346275.1 Cyanobium sp. BA20m-p-22 | reverse complement strand
GCCGTGGCGGGCCGAATGGGGAAAGGCGTGATGGTTGTTGTGCCAGCCCTCGCCGAAGCTCAGGATCGCCACCCACCAGCAGTTGCGGGAGAGGTCGGGGCAGTCGAAGTTGCGGTATCCGCAGAAGTGGGTGGCGGAATTCACCAGCCAGGTGACGTGGTACACGATCACCAGGCGCAGGGGGATTGCCCAGAGCACCAGGCCCAGGCCGCCGCCATGGACGCCGGCCAGTTCTCCATACCAGAAGAGGGCTGCCCCCAGGGGCAGTTGCAGCAGTAGGAACCAGCGGTCTAGCCAGCGATAGAAGGGGTCGCGCTGCAGGTCGCCGGTGAGCCGCTCCACGTGCTGCAGGGCCGGAATCTCGTGCAGCATCCAGGCGCTGTGGGCCCACCACAGGCCCCGGGCCGCATCGTGGTGGTCGTTGGGCTGGTCGGAATACTTGTGGTGGTGGCGGTGCAGCCCCACCCACTCGATCGGGCCGCTCTGGCAGGCCAGGGCCCCCATCAGCACCAGGATGCGCTCCAGCCAGCGGGGGGCAGTGAAGCTGCGGTGGGTGACCAGCCGGTGCAACCCCAGGGTGACGCCCAGCACGGTGGTCCAGTAGAGAACGGCCAGCACCAGCACGGCCTGCCAGCTCCAGAACCGGGGCAGCAGGGCAAAGACGGCCCCCACGTGCATCGCCAACATGAAGCTGGTGGTGCCGCCCTTGAACTTGCGCTGGCGGGCCGGTAGGGGCTCGCGCCTGGCGGCCAGCGCTGTGCGGATGCGTCGCTCCTCCTGGCTGCTGGGGCTATCAACCCTGAGCATCTGGGGTTGAAGGCCTTTATTGCTGGCCGGATCTGAACTGAGAACCAACGAACTCTCCCGGTGGTGGATGCCGGGCAGGGCCATGGCAGCGGCGCAAATCTAGCCGTGGCTCGCCCGCCAACATGGGGCCTGCCCAGGTAGATCCCATGACTGATTCCGCCGGCTCAGCGCAAGGGATTGCGGCCCAGCGCATCGGGGCTGCGGTGGCGGCTACGGCCGCAGCAGCCGACAGGCACACCAGCGGGGTGCAATCCCGAATGGAGCGGGTGCTGAATGCATTTGCGGCCGAGCGGGTGGGCGTGCAGCACTTCGCCTCGGTGAGCGGCTACGGCCATGGCGACCAGGGACGCGAGGTGCTCGACCGGGTGGTGGCCCGGGTGCTGCAGGCGGAGGCGGCAGCGGTGCGGCTCCAGTTCGTCAGTGGTACCCACGCGATTGCGGCGGCACTGTTTGGCGTGCTGCGGCCGGGTGATCGGCTGCTGGCCCTCACCGGTCGCCCCTACGACACCCTCGAGGAGGTGATCGGCATCCGCGGCACGGGCCAGGGCTCCCTGGCGGAATTCGGCATTGCCTACGCCGAACTGGCACTCAGCGCCGCCGGCCGGGTGGACCTCGCAGGCCTGGAGGCCGCCCTGGCGGTGCCCACCCGCCTGGTGCTGATCCAGCGCAGCTGCGGCTACAGCTGGCGGCCTTCGATCTCGGTGGCCGAGATCGGGGATCTCTGCGCCCGGGTGAAGGCGATCCAGCCCGACTGCATCTGTTTTGTCGACAACTGCTACGGCGAGCTGGTGGAAACCCGGGAGCCAACGGCGGTGGGGGCCGACCTGATCGCCGGTTCCCTGATCAAGAACCTCGGCGGCACCATCGCCCCAACCGGCGGCTACGTGGCGGGGCGGGCCGAGCTGGTGGAGCAGGCCTGCTGTCGCCTCACGGCCCCCGGCATCGGCAGTGAAGGGGGCACCAGCTTCGACCTAAATCGCCTGCTGTTTCAGGGCCTGTTCCTGGCCCCCCAGATGGTGGCTGAAGCCCTGATCTGCAGCGAGTTGGTGGCCCAGGTGTTCAGCGATCTCGGCTTTGCCGTAAACCCCCTGCCTGGCGCAGAGCGCAGCGATGTGATTCAGGCGGTGCGGCTGGGGGATCCAGAACGGCTCAAAACTGTCTGCCGGGCCTTTCAGGCCGCCTCGCCGGTGGGTGCCTATCTCGATCCGGTGCCAGCGCCGATGCCTGGTTACGCCAGCGAGCTGGTGATGGCGGGCGGCACCTTCATCGATGGCAGCACCAGTGAGTTCTCCGCCGATGCCCCCCTGCGGGAGCCCTATGTGTTGTTCGCCCAGGGCGGCAGCCACCGGGCCCATGCCCGGATCGCCCTGGAGCGGGCTTTGCTGGCGCTGGCCACAGCCGGCCTGGATCGGACAGACTGAGCCGACTTTCTTAATTAGCGATGGCGCTCACCTTCCCCGGCGATTGCCGCTACGCCGACAGCCACGAGTACGTGCGCCCGGAGGGCGAGCGGCTGCGGCTGGGCCTGAGTGCCTTTGCCGTCGACCAGCTCGGCGACATTGTGTTTGTGGAACTGCCCGAGGTGGGTGCCACGGTCCAGCAGGGGGCCAGCTTCGGCAGTGTGGAATCGGTGAAGGCGGTGGAAGACCTACTGGCGCCCGTGGGCGGGGTGGTGCTAGCCCGTAATGAGGCCGTGCTGGCCAGCCCCGAGGAGCTGCAGCAGGATCCCTATGGCGAGGGCTGGCTACTGCTGCTGCAGCCGGCCGATCCGGCCCAGCTCGAGGGCCTGATGGATGCCCAGGCCTACGGCGCCAAGGTTCAGGGAGCCTGATGGAGACTTCGCCCGCAACCTTTGAGAGCCGCCACATCGGCCCCTCGGCTGAGGACCAGCGCCGCATGCTGGCCGAGGTGGGTGCGGCCAGCCTCGAAGACCTAGCAGCCCAGATTGTGCCGGCCGACATCTTGCTGCCCCCCGGGGAGGCCTTGGTGGGTTTGCCCGAGCCCTGCAGTGAGGCCCAGGCCCTGGCTGAACTGGCAGCTATCGCAGGCCACAACCAGGTGGTGCGCAGCTTGATTGGCCAGGGTTACTACGGCACGGCCACCCCGGCGGTGATCCAGCGTCACGTCTTTGAAAATCCTGCTTGGTATACGGCCTACACCCCCTATCAGGCTGAAATCGCCCAGGGCCGGCTTGAGGCCCTGCTCAATTTCCAGACCCTGATCTGCGAGTTGACAGGGCTGCCGATTGCCAATGCCTCCCTGCTCGATGAGGCCACCGCTGCGGCAGAGGCCATGGCCCTGGCCCGGTCGGTCTGCAAGCGGCCCCGGGCCCTGCGTTTTTTGGTGGATCAGGCCGTCTTCCCCCAAACCCTGGCCGTACTTCAGACCCGCGCTGAGCCTCTGGGCATCGAATTGGAGTTGATCGATGCCCAGGCGCTTGCGGGGTCCGGGCCTGGGGCTGCAGCCCCAACCCTGGCTGGGGACGTTTTTGGGATGTTGTTGCAGCTGCCGGGAGCCGGGGGAGGCCTGTGGGATCCGTCTCCCCTGCTGGCCGCGGCGCGGCTGGCCGGCGTGATCACGGCCGTGGCCATTGATCCGATGGCCCAGGTGTTGCTGGCGCCGGTGGGTGAACTGGGTGCGGATATTGCCGTGGGCAGTGCCCAACGCCTTGGGGTGCCCATGGGTTTTGGCGGCCCCCATGCGGCATTTTTTGCCACCACCGCTGCCTTCAAGCGCCAGATCCCCGGGCGTCTGGTGGGCCAATCCCTAGATGCCGAGGGCCGACCTGCGCTGCGCTTGGCCCTGCAAACCAGGGAGCAGCACATCCGCCGCGACAAGGCCACCAGCAATATCTGTACGGCCCAGGTGCTTCTGGCGGTCATGGCCGGCTTCTATGCCGTGCACCACGGTCCGGACGGTTTGACGGCCATGGCCAGCCGCTTGGTGGGGCTGCGATCCGCCTTGGCCGCCGGCCTGGGGGCCCTGGGCCTGGCGCCGGAGGGCGAACCAGGTTTTGACACCCTCACCGTGCGCGCCCCCAATCCGGACGCCCTGGTGGCCCGCGCCTTGGCGGCTGGTTTCAATCTCCGCTCGGCCGGTGCGGCCGTGGGGATCAGTCTCGATGAGCTCAGTTCGCTCGAGGAGTTGCAAGCCTTGTTGGCGTCCCTGGCGGAAGGGGCCGACCAGGCTGCCCAGGCCCAGAACGCCTGTGTTGCAGCTCTGGCTCAGGCCAGTGTTGAGCAGGCCTGGTCAGGCCTGCCCCGGCGCAGGGCCCCCTGGCTCAGCCAGGCCGTGTTTCACCAATACCGCAGCGAAACCGAACTGCTCCGCTACATCCAGCGCCTGGTCAGCAAAGACCTGTCGCTAATCCACGGGATGATCCCCCTGGGCAGTTGCACCATGAAGCTCAATGCGGCGGCTGAACTGGCGCCCGTAAGTTGGCCAGCCTTTGGCCAGTTGCATCCCTTTGCTCCGCCTTCCCAGACCGCTGGTTACCAACAACTGGCCGCCCAACTCGAGGGCTGGTTGGCAGCGATCACCGGTTTTGCAGGCGTGTCGCTCCAACCGAATGCCGGTTCCCAGGGGGAATACGCCGGGCTGCTGGCCATCCGGGCCTGGCATCGCAGCCGCGGCGAAGGTCACCGCAAGGTGTGTTTGATACCGGTGAGCGCCCATGGCACCAACCCGGCCAGTGCGGTGATGGCGGGCATGCAGGTGGTGCCTGTCGCCTGCCAGGACGACGCCATTGATGAGGTGGACTTGGCCGCCAAGGTCAAGGCCCATGCCGGTGAGCTGGCAGCCTTGATGATCACCTACCCATCCACCCATGGGGTGTTTGAGGCCGATCTGCGCCAGGTCTGCGATTTGGTCCACGACCACGGAGGCCAGGTGTATCTCGATGGCGCCAACCTCAACGCCCAGGTGGGGCTCTGTAAGCCCGGCCTCTATGGGGCTGATGTCTGCCATCTCAACCTGCACAAGACCTTCTGCATCCCCCATGGCGGCGGTGGTCCGGGGGTGGGTCCGATCGCGGTGGCAAGCCACCTGATGCCCTTCCTGCCAGGCACGGATGGGGATGGGGATGCTCCCAACCAGGTGTCCGCAGCACCCCTGGGGAGCGCCAGCATCCTGCCGATCAGCTGGATGTATATCCGCATGATGGGTGGAAGTGGCTTGCGCACCGCCAGTCAGGTGGCCTTGCTGGCGGCCAATGTGATTGCCAAGCGCCTGGATCCCCACTTTCCGGTGCTGTTTTGGGGCGCCAATGGGTGGGTGGCCCACGAATGCATTCTCGATCTGCGCCCCCTCAAGCGCAGCATCGGCCTGGAGGTCGATGACCTGGCCAAACGGCTGATGGACTATGGCTTCCATGCCCCAACGGTGAGCTGGCCCGTGGCCGGCACGGTGATGGTGGAGCCCACCGAGAGTGAGTCGCTAGCCGAGCTGGATCGCTTCTGCGCCGCCATGGTGGCGATTCGCCAGGAGGCCGCGGCGATCGAGGCCGCCCAGGCCGACCCGCTCAACAACCCGCTCAAGCGGGCGCCCCACACCCTGGCCGCGGTGACCGCCGACGTCTGGGACCGTCCCTATTCCCGCCAGCAGGCAGCCTTTCCTGCCGGCGAAACCCAGCGGACCAATAAGTTCTGGCCGGCGGTGGCCAGAATCGACAATGCCTATGGCGACAGGAATTTGGTCTGCTCCTGCCCTTCGGTTGAGGAAATGGCCCAAGTGGTGGCGTAAGCCTGCTCAGGGGGCCTGGTCAGGGGGGCCCAGATGCCGCACACTGGGTTCAATCTGCTTCGCCTGGCAGACGCCAATTTTTTGTTGGGGGACCATGAAGGGCAATGACGGCGGGTCTGAAACTGGGGAGGGCAAAACCCTGAGAGTGGAGGGCACCAATGTGGTGCGCGTGCCCTTTGGGGTGCGCCGTTCCCGGCGCCCCCGCCCCAAGCGGCCCGACCACTGGGCCACCCTGGTGTTGCCCTTCCAGAGGCACACCGATCCAACCCCGCCGCCCCAGGCTGCTTGATCTAAACAGCCTGAATAAAGCTCCCTGATTTAGGCGGCGAGCAATTCCGGTTCGCGGTAGGGAATAAAGCTGGCCTTGCGGGCCCCGCAGATCGGGCATCGCCAGGAGTCGGGGATGGCTTCGAAGGCGGTGCCCGGGGCAATTCCGGAATCTGGATCGCCTACGGCTGGGTCGTAGATCATTGAGCACAACTTGCAGATCCATTTGCCGGCCACGGGGGTGGAGGCTTCCCCGGCCACTCCCTTGCCCTGCAGGGCTTCCAGGGCAATCCCGTAGCGCTCGGCGTGGTGCTGCTCAATTGGGGTGAGTAGGCCAAAGTTTTTGGCGGCGGTGCAGAAGATGCCGGCGTGTTGCTCGGATTCTTCCACCTGTTCCTGGAACTCAGCCGCGGCGCCGGAGTCTTGATCGGCGCGGGCCTGGGCGGCGAAATCCGGGTACATGGTGGTGTACTCATAGGTTTCGCCCTCGATCGCCAGCTCCAGGCAGCGGCTGAGCAGGGCCTGCTTTTGGTCTTCGCTGAGGCTCGCCGGATCGCTGATCACCAGCTCCGGGTGCAGCAGCCGGAAGTGGGCGAAGGCGTGCTCGGTTTCCTGGGCGGCGGTGTCGCGAAACAGCTTGGCCAACTCGCTATTGCCAACCTGCTTGGCCACCTCGGCAAAGAACAGGTATTTGCGGTTGGCCATGCTTTCGCCGCCAAAGGCGGCTTCCAGGTTGGCGGCGGTGCTGGGCTTGGCGATGTCCATGGCACGGAAGGGCAGCTCAACCAGTATGGGCTAAGTCGGACTCGGTATGAGTTGGCAGCGTGCGTGGCTGTTGGCGGCGTGCTTGGTCGTTGGGGTCAGTCTTCGGCCAGGGCACCGGCTTCTAGGGCCACGATGCGATCGGCAATATCCAGCACTTTGTTGTCGTGGGTCACCATCACAATTCCTGCTTGCTGCTCCTTGGCAAGGCGTTGGAACAGATCCACCACCTCCCTACCGGATTGGCGATCTAAGGCGGCGGTGGGTTCGTCGGCCAGCAACAACTTGGGCCCCGCTACCAGGGCCCTGGCAATGGCGACCCGTTGTTTTTGGCCGCCCGAAAGTTTGGCGGGGCCGTAATGGAGGCGATGGCCCAGGCCCACTTGCTCGAGCCCTTGCTGGCAACGTTTATCCATGGCGGAGCGACCCTGCCGCAGCCAGTCCGGCAGCACCTCCAAGCCAAGCCGGACGTTTTGGAGGGCTGAGAGGTAGGGCATCAGATTGTGGGCTTGAAAGATGAAGCCCACCTGGCGCCTCAACTGCGTCAGCTGTTGGCTTGACGCCTGCCTTAGCTCTTGGCCAAATATCCGCAAGCTGCCCTCTTGGGCTGCCCGTAGGGCTCCCACCATGGTTAGCAGGGTGGTTTTGCCTGAACCCGAGGGTCCAGTCAAGATCAAAATTTCCCCAGGATGGACGCTGAGGTTGATGTTGCGCAGCACCTGTTTGGGTTTTCCCGCCTCTTCAAACCAATGGTTTAGGCCTGTAATTTCCACGAGGGGTTTTTCCCCTGAGGTGGCCATCAAAAAACCTCGGCAGGATCAAGACGCCGCAGCTTCCCTGTGGCGAGCCATCCGGAGGCGCTGCACAGCACAAGGGTGAGGCAAAAAACAAACAGGGCCCGGCCCAGGGTCATGGCCACCAGGAGCCCTGTGGCACGCACCAGGACTTGATACAGCAGCATCGAAAGCAACACGCTGGGTAAGAAGGCCACGGTTGCCAGGAGCAGGGACTCTTGAAGAATGATCCCCACAACGAAGTTGTCGCCATAGCCGATGGCTTTCATGGTGGCGTACTCGCTGAGGTGATCGCCCACGTCTGAGTAGAGAATCTGGTAGACAATTATCGCCCCAACAGCTAGGCCGACAAGCACGCCCAGGTTGAAGATCAAGCCAAAGGAGGTGTTGCGCTGCCAATGGCTCATTTCACGCTCTTTGAGCTGTTTGATCGTCAGCACCTGGAGTGAGGGATCCAAAAACCTGGAGATCGTTGCCTGGACCTGGGCTTCATTGGCATCAGCACTGAGCTGGATCACGCCTAATTGGATGTCATCGTTGCTTTTTTCAGGGAAGTAGGTCTGAAAGTTGGCTGCAGACATGATCAGGTTGATGTCGGCGGCAAAGGTGAGTCCGAGTTTGAAGATCCCCACCACCTTGGCCTGTTGGCCGCGCAATTCAGTCAGATAGCTGTTGCCCGTCGCCAGGGTCTGCACGACCGATCCAGCTGCTTTTTTCGATGCTGAATCGAAGAAGAGGGTGTTTGGCTGCTTGAGCAGTGCTTTGTTTTGTTGGAGGATAGGCAGCTTCAGAGCCGGATTCTCCGGGGTGACCCCAAAGACAAGCGCTTGCTTACTCTGACGGGTATCTCTGTTGAGCCAGTCGGCTTTGCCGATATACAGAGGTGTGACACCAGCAACACCTTGAACCCCTCGGACCCGAGCGAGTTGGGCCCTGGAGAAATTGAGAGGTTCGCCCAGGTTGGTGTATCGCTTCGGGATGAGGACCAGTTGGCCACTGATTTGATCGATGGGCCGTTTTTGGCTGTCGTAGAGCGAACCGGATAGCCCGAGCTGGAAGAAGACCAGCACATTGGCGAAACTAACTCCAGCAATAGCTGCTAGAAGCCGGAGGGGGCGGTGGCTGAGTTGAAGCCAGGCCACAGGTGTGCGACTGCCCAGCAGGTTCATAACTGCGCCGGCCGCATCTGTCGCTGCGCTGCTGTTAGGGGCGCGAACAGCACATTCACTTGTAGGTAATTGACCCGACTGGCTTTTGCCATCTCGTTTTCGGGCAGGGCGATCTTGACTTCGACAACCCGGCGGTCAACGTTTTCACCCGACTCCCCACTAAATACACTTTGGCGGCTGATCTGGCGGGAAATTTCTGTGACGCGGCCTCGGCCGGTCTTGCCTGGGAATCCATCGGCAGTGATGGTTGCCTCCTGGCCCATACGTATTTCTGGTAGGTCCGTTTGATAAACCTCAGCGATCACCCCCATTTGTTTTGTGTTTCCCATCTCGACAAGCCCTGAGTCTCCAACTTTGTCGCCGGCGCGCGCATTGATTTTGAAGATAGTTCCGGCATAGGGTGCCCGTATGGTGGCCTTGGCAAGTTCACTGCGGTCTTTCGCCAGGCTGGCCCGGCTCTCGACAAGTTCGGCATCCAGGGTTGCCCGATCGGCGATTGCCTGCTCGAGCTGGGCGCTGGCGCTCTCGGCTTCTGCTACTTGAGCCTCCATTCTGTTTGCGCTGGTGGCTCCAGAGGCAAACAACTCCCGGGCTCGGCGTGCTTCCGCCTCGGCCTGGCCCAGGTCGGCGCGGTAGCGCCGGATCACGCTTTCCTGGGCTGAGAGTTTGCGTTGGGCAACCTGCAGGGAAGCCTCGGATTTACGCACCGTGGCACTGAGGGGATCAATGCTTTCGAGGATGGCCAGGGGTTGCCCGGCCTCGACGCGATCTCCCTCTTGAATCAGGATTTCACGGACGGGATCGTTGATCAGCGAGCTTGGAACGGAGACCTTGCTGATGCCTCCGAGGGGCTCAATGCGCCCGATGGCGGAAATCTGTCTAGGCAGGAGCGCCAGCTCAGATTGGGGCGGATTTTGGGAACCGTTACACCCGGCCAGAACTCCACCCGCCAATAGGAGGGAGAGCGATATGGACAAACGGCGACCCAAACCCATCCATGCCCTGGGCAGTGATCGAAGTATGGCCGAGGATGGAGCAGGCCCTACCCAGCGTGGCCTAGGAGGCCTGTCAGTAGTTGGCGCCGCTGCGGCGCTGGTGCACGGCCGTGCTGGCGCTGGCATCGAGGACGCCTCCCCGGATCACTTCGGCATAGAGCAGCCAGTGGTCGCCACATTCCATCCGCTGCCGCACCGTGGCCTCTAGCCAGGCGAGGGCCTCAGGCAGGATCGGTTGCCCCCCCGGGCTCTGCTCCAGGTTGAGGCCGGCGAAACGATCGGCGCCGGGGGCAAAGGGCTTGAGGAACTGCTTCATTGGTCCTGATTCGCGGCCGGCCGCCAGCACGTTGAGGGCGAAGTGATCGCCGCTGTGGAGCAGGGTCTCCACCGACCTGTCCTTCGCCACCGCCACGGTGAGCCCAGGGGGCGTGAAGCTGGCCTGGCTCACCCAGCTGGCCACCATGGCTCCGCCCAGGCGGCTCTGGCCCTCCCCTTTGCTGGTGGTGAGCACGCAGAGGGAGCCCACCACCCGGCCCAGGGCCTGCACGGCCGGGTTGCTGCGGCTGTCGCTGAGGCCGCCTGCCGCACTGCGCTTCAGGCTCTGCCGTTGCTCGTTGAGCAGGCGGCGGCCCAGGGCGGTGCCCGTTTCCTCGATGGCTTTGAGGCTGGCCGCATCGGGGCTGAACTTCACCTTGATCGGATCAAAGGCGAACTGGAAGCCGCCATCACGCAGCTTGCTCTCGAGCAGATCGAGGGCTTCGCCGCTCCAGCCGAAACTGCCGAAGACCCCCACCGGTTTGGCCCGGTCGCCTTCGGCCAGCACCGTGCCCAGGGCCGAAACAATCGGGGTGGGGGCATGGCCGCCCAGGGTGGGCGAGCCGATCAGGATCGCGTCACAGCTGCGGATCGCGGCGAGCAGCTGGTCGGGCTCACTGAATTCGCAATTGATGCTCTCCACCCGCACGCCGGTGCGAGCCACCCCTTGGGCCAGCCCATCGGCGATCGCGGCGGTGTTCCCGTAGGCGCTGGCGAACAGCAGGGCCACCGACAGGCGCGAGCGCTCCTGGGTTGCGCCCCAGCGGTGGTAGTCCCGCAGCAGGCTGCGCCAGCTCTCGCTGATCGCTGGGCCATGGCCGGGGGCAATCGTGCGCAGGTCGAGCTCTTCGATGCGCTCAACCACCGCCTCCACCTGGCGGGCCATCGGTGCCATCAGGCAGTCGTAGAAGTAGCGGCGGTCTTCTTCGGTGCTGCTGCGGTTGGCCTCGGCGAAGCTCTCGCTGCAGAGGTGGGCGGCGAAGAACTTGCCGCTGATCAGCAGGCCGCCTGTTTCCTCGAAGACCATCAGACCATCGGGCCAGCGCGGGGTGGGTGTCGGGATCAGCCGCAGGGCGTGGCCATCGGCCAATCTGCTGCTGGTTTCCTGTTTGACCACCTCAATCGGCGGCAGGGGTGGGATCGGAACCTGGGCCAGCTCGCTGCCGGCGGGGCTGGGTTTCTGCTGGCTCCAGAGCTCCGCCAGCAGGCGGGCGCCGGGGTTGGAGCTCACCAGTTGCAGCTGGGGCCAGCGGCTCGCCAGCTGGCGCAGCAGGGCCACCCGGTTGGGGTTGACGTGGCCGACCACTACCTTCAAGGCTGCATTGGCGGGCACCAGGGTTGCCAGCTCGGCCAGGAAGGGCTCGGCAAAGGAGGCCCCGGGCGGGTGCACCAGCAAGGGCCCAGCGGTGAACAGGAAGCTGTTGGCAGTCGTGCCCCGCTCCAGGCCGTATTCCACCTCGAAACGCAGCCGGCTGGGGCTTAGCCCCTTGAGGCAGATCAGCCCCGGTTCCAGGGGCAGCTGGATGACGCGGCGCGCGCTGCTGGGGTCGGCAGGACTGCTCATCAGTAGTGGTTCCCCACTTTGCGGTGGTGCACGGCGGTGCTGGCCTCGGTGTCGGCCACGTTGCCCTGTTCCACCTCGGCGTAGATGATCCAGTGGTCGGGGCCTTCGAGCCGCTGCACCACGCGGCAGCCCAGGTAGGCCAGGGCATCACCGAGCACCGGTCCGCCGGTGGCGGCGCCCTCGAGGGTGCTCACCCCGGCGAAGCGGTCGGCGCCGGGCGGGAAGCGCTTGAGGAAATGGCGCAGCAGCTCCTGATGGTTGTCCTCCCGCAGGATGTTGAGCACGAAGCGATCGTCCACCTGCAGCAGGGCTTCGATCGCCCGGTCCTTGGCCACCGCCACCGTGAGGCCGGGGGGCTCGAAGCTGGCCTGACTCACCCAGCTGGCCACCATGGCCGAGCTGCGCGTCCCCTCGGCGGTCTCCTGCCGGGCCGTCACCACGTACAGCCCGCCGGCGAGGCGGCCGAGGGCCTTGTCGAGGTCGGCATCGAGGGCCTTCATCGCCGCGATGGTCTTTTCCTTGGTGAGCAGCTGGCCCAGGTCGGTGCCGGCCTCCTCGCAGCGCTGGTAGTCGCTGCCGCCCGGCACCTGGCGTACGCGCAGGGGTTCAAAGGCGGTTTTCTGGCCGAGGCTGCGCAGTTGGCTGGCGACCGTGTCGATCGGTTCATCGTCGCCGCCGAAGGCGTCGTAGCAGCCCACCCACTGCTTGGGTTTGAGGGCCGCCAGCAGGGTGCCGATCGAGGCCTGCAGCTCGGCATCGGCGCTGGCGGGCCAGGTGGGCACCACCACGGCGCTGGCCTCACCGATCAGGGCGGAGAGCTCCTGGGCGTCGCTGGCGCGCAGATCCACCAGCTGCACGGCGGCGCCGGCCTTGCCGATGCCGCGGGCGATCGCCTGGCTGAGCCGGTCGCAGAAGCCGTACTGGCTCACGTAGCAAACCGCCGCGTAGGCCTCGCCCGTGCTGCGCTCGCTGCTCCAAGTGCGGTAGTCATCGAGCCAGAGGCCAAGGTGGTGGCGCAGCAGGGGGCCGTGGCCCACGGCGATGGTGCTGATCGGCGGCAGGGCGTCCATGCGCTTGAGCGCCTGCAGCACGCTGCGGGCATTGGGGCCCATCAGGCAGTCGTAATAGAAGCGAAAATCGGGGGCGATGGCGCCGGGGTCGGTGTCGAACAGCTCCTCGGAGCAGTAGTGCAGGCCGAAGGCATCGCAGGTGTAGAGGGTGCCGCTGCCGTGGTCAAACGAAAAGATCGTGTCTGGCCAGTGCAGGTTCGGCGCGCTCAGGAACTCGAAGCGGTGTTGAACGCCGCTTGCGGGATTGGTGCCCAGATCGAGCTGCTCGCCGCTTTTAACAGCCCGGCTTTTGAAGGGCCGGTGCAGCTGGTCGGCCAGATAGGCGATCGCCACCTTGGAGGCCACGATCTCGAGCTCTGGGTTGAGGTCGAGCAGGTGGCCGATCAGGCCGGAGTGGTCTGGCTCGGTGTGGGAAACGATCAGGTGATCGATCGCTTTGGGGTCGATCTGTTCCTGGAGTAGGGGCAGCCAGGTGCTTGCAAATTTGAGATGGCTGGTGTCGATCAGGGCGGTGCGCTCGCCCCGCACCAGGAAGCTGTTGTAGGTGGTGCCGTTGCGCAGGCCGAATTCGATGTCAAAGCGGCTGCGGTCCCAGTCGAGTGAGCGGATCGCGGTGGTGTCTGGCCCGATTGGCTCGCACTGCAGGCTCAGGCGCGGAGTCGCGGAGACGGGGATGCCGCTGACCGTTGCGCTGGCTGTCATGGGACATCTGGCGATGGAAGCAACTCTAGGGAGGGCCGCCAACGCTCTGGTCAACTTTCGGTGCTCATGCGCCGCATGCGCTGGTGCTGTTGCTGCTGCCGTTCTGCCTGCAACGAGCGCTGCAGGGATTCGCAGCTGATCGCCAGTTCGCGGATCAGCGACTGCTCAAAGATCGGCGAGACGTCGAGCAGGTTGCCGAAGCCTGTGCGGCTGAACACCAGGGCGCTACAGCCATCCGGGCTGGCTACAAGCCTGGCCTGCGAGCCGCTCTTGGGCTCCCCGAAATAGTCGGCCAGCCCCACGATCGTGCCGCTGCCATGTTCGGCGATGGTTTTTGGCGCTGACCCCGGCACCAGGCTCTGGCGTTGCTCGCAGCTGCCAGCCAGAAGAATTAAAACCCCACCGGCAGGGCGCTCGACCGGATCTCCCTGGCGCCACTGCCGCAGGTTGCAGAGGCGATCTAGGCCCACTAGGGCGCCGGGTTCGAGGCGCTGGATCAGGGGCTGGTCGGCGATCGCGGCAAGGATCTCGATGCTCGCCAGCTGTTCACCCTCAAGAAAGCCCTTCAGCGTCTTGCTGGACGGCAGCCCGGTGCGGGGCGTTTGAAGTAGTCGTTCGGCCTGCCTGCTGTCCACCTGGCGCAGCACCATCAGGGCCCAGAGCGCCACGCTTGGGTCCGTATCCAGCCAGAGCCCCTCAAGCACCTCCGCCGCTTCCGGCAGGGGGGAGATGCTGGCTAATTGCGTTTCGATCCCATCGAGCCAGGCGGTGATCGCCGTGGTGGTGTCATCCTCACTGGCGAGGCAGGCCATCACGTTGGGTGAGAGGCTGCCCAGTAGGGCCAGGCAGGCTTCATCGGGTCGTTGCTCCCCTGGGGCAGTAAGGCCGCTGCGGATCAGGGCCACCAGGTCGGGGAGGAAACGGGCGATCTGGCGGTCGAGGCTGAGCACCAGCGGCGCGGCCAGGGGCAGCCGCCGGCTCAGTTCGGCCAGGCTCTCCCTGCGGGCCATGGCCTGGTTCACGAGCTGCAATCGCTGGCTGAGCTGCCGTTCGCTGAATTGGGATCCGGGGCCGAATTCGTTCAGCAGCTGGGCCCAGCTGTCGTCATCGAGACCACTCTCGATCTGGATGCGGTTGAGCCGCCCGCGGCCGTAGGCATCGAGGCGATCGAGGTGCAGCACCGTGGATCCGCTCAGCAGCAGCAGATCTTCGATCTCCTGGGCGGCAGCGTTGCGGCAGAGGCTCAGGCCGGCCAGATCCTCGGGGCTCAGGCTGGTTAGCCGTGGGTCCTCGCTGGTGAGGATCTCCAGGGAGCTTTGGTGGTCGGCATCAGTGAGCCTCAGGCTGGTGCGCAGGTCGACCAGGGTCTTGAGGGAGGCGGTGCGATCCAGGCGCCCCGAGCTGAGCAGATCCCGCAGCACATCGCGATAGATGCTCTGGCGCTGGGATGTTTCCTGCACCGGCAGGGCGTTGGCCAGCACGAACACCTCACCCGGGCTGAGATCCTCCAGTTGGCGCCCGGCCAGGAGGGGTTGTAATTTCGCCCCGAGCTTGGCCAGGCGTTTGCGCAGGCTGGTGCTGGTGTTCTCCCGTTCGTAGAGGCTGCGGTCGCGATCCCAGCTGCGATAGAGCCAAACGGAGCTGATCGCCACTATGAGCAGCTGCAGCTCCACCCACCCCAGGCTGTCGCCGCTGTCAAACAAATTTCGCTTGAAGTAAAAGTAGATGTTGATTGCCGCGAAGGTGGCCAGCAGCCGGGTGCGGTGGATCGCCCGTTCCTTTGCCAGCTCAGGGGCGGCGGCCCGGAGCTGGTGTCGTTGCAGCCGTTCGATCTGGTGGAACAGCCGTTCCGATGCCACACCCCCCGCGCTGAGCAGGGCCGGGATGGCCAGGATCCGCGGCAGCTGGGGCCAGCCTGCCGGCAGCAGTGATTGCCAGGCCATGGCCGCCAGGCGGCCGTCGTAGGTGAACAGATTGCTCGTCAGGTAATCGATTCCATGGTCGCTGGCCCCGGCCGGGGCGTAGCTCTGGATCAGCAGAAAGAACGCCAGGATTAGGCCTGGATAGGAGTACCAGGCCCAGGCCATGCCCCGCTTGCCGCTCAGGCTCTGCCAGTAGGTGCGTTCGGCGTCGATGTCGAAGCAGGGTTTGGCGCAGGCCACGCAGGTGCTGATGTCCTGGCCCTGGGCTCCAACCGTGCGGCACATCGACTGGGTCGTCTTGCTGCTGCCGCCGAGGTGGGCCTGGGAGCTGAGCAGGCTGCGGGGTCCGCTGAGGATCTGCTGGGCCGGAGCGAACGGACAGAGGTATTGGCAGAAGGTTTTGCCGCCGTAGGCCCAGCCGCTGATCAGGGCGGCCAGTAGGGAGGCAGCAAACAGCAGGGCCAGGACCAGTCCGTTGCTGTTGGCTATCAGCAGCCGCAGGCTCAGGCCGGCGATCAGCAGACCCCACTGCAGCTGGATGTGGTGGCGTGCGAGCCAGGACGACTCCGAGACGGCCGCCACCTGGGGTTTGCCGGCGCGGTTCAGCACCGTGCGCTGCCAGCCCAGGGCCCGGAACAGCTGGGAGACAAATGACAGCGGGCAGATGCGCCGCCACAGTTCATGGCTGAGGTACACCACCAGGATCACCAGCGGCAGGCCGATATTCCAGAAGAGGTCGTTGCCGATGCCGGGACGGCAGATGGTCGACTCCCGGCAGACGGTGGAGCCGTAGGCGGGGCCCAGTTCCGGCTTCAGCAACAGGGCGATCAGGCCAAGCCAGGCGAGCAGTAGGCCCCAGCGGGCGAGGCGAGCCTGTCGCTCAGGCCAACGGTTGAACCAGGAGATCAAGGCAGCTCCGAGGCGATGGACAGCAGTGTTGCGTCCATTTGGCTTACCGGTTCTAGGTCCATCGTCTGCCAGACCGATTCCGTTTCACCCTGACTTGGTTTCATCCTGCTTTGGTTGGTGGGATTGGCAACCCGCTGAGCGGCTTCAGCACCACCATTTGTCGAAGCCAGCATTGCAAAAAAAAGCCCGGCGCTGGGCCGGGCCTGGGAGGGTTCTCTTCTCTCTCGTGTCTCCTGACGGGTGTGGCGCTCAGCTTTCCACCTGCACTTGCACCGTGGTCATCGTTTGGGCCTTGGGAGCGGTGACGCTGAGCACGCCGTCGCGGTAGTGGGCTTCGAGGCCATCGCGGTTGATGCCGCTGGGGAAGCGGAAGCTGCGGCTCCAGGTGCCGTAGCGGATCTCGCTGATCAGGGCGGCGGGCTCGCCGGCCTCGACGCCAGAGCGCCGCTCAGCGCTGATCACCAGGGTGCGGTCGGTGGCCTTGACGTCGATGGAGCCTTTGTCGACACCTGGGAGTTCCAGGGCGATCGTGTAGGCCTCGGGTGTTTCATGCACTTCGGCGGCGGGAACTCGCTCAGCCTTTTGCGTTTCGGCGCTGTGCAGTTGCTGCTCGAGCTTCTTGAATAGATCGGATTCGAGCAGGTCGCCGCGGATCAGATCGAAGGGGGATTGGCGCAGGGTAAGCATCGGAAGGTCTCCGGGACTCCATCAATCTGCAGGCGCCGCCCAGTAGCCAACAGGGTGCAGACCGCCCTTGGCGGTACGGCCCCCACGGCTTGGTTCGGCATTCACACCCAAGAGCCACCAGCTGCTGAAGCGGGCGGCCTGGCCGCAGGGCCGACCGGTGCCATCGCGCAGGCTCCAGAGGCAAGCGCCTTCGATCGCGAAGCGGCGGCCGCTGCTGTCGATGCGGATGCCCCGGTAGCCCCTGAGGCATTGGTGGGCCTGGGCGGCCAGCAGGGCCTGGCGGCGGCTGGCCCGCTCGGCCGGCTCGGCGGTGAGCCGCGAGGGCATTCCCACCATCGCCTCCCAGGGCCGTCGCCACAGGCGCAGGGCGGCGCGGTTGGCGTAGATCAAGCGGGGGCCCGGCTCGCTGCTGGGATCGGCGCCGTCGTGGGCCAACACCACCACCTCGGCGGCGAACAGCTCCTGGGCGATCAGCCCGGGGGAGGCATCGGCGGCCAGGCCGGCGAGCAGGGGCGTGGCGAAGGCCTGCTGGTGGCTGCTCAGCAGCTGGCCGGCCAGGGCCTGGGCTTCTGGGCTCAGCCAGGGGGGCGGGCCCAGCCAGTCAGCTGTCATCGCCGTTGACCGGCCCCATGGCCTTGGCCATGGCCAGGGCGGCCAGCTGCTGGCCGTGGGCCTGGAGGTGCTCGAGGAAGTGCTGGTTGGCTTCGGGGAAGCGGGGTTCTTCTGCCAGGGGCAGGGGCCCGGCGGTATCGAGGCCCGTGTCGCCCTCGAGGGCTGGTGTGATCACCACCAGATCCGAATCGAGGGCTGCGTCGTAGCGCCACCAGCGGTTTGGGTTCTTGATGGCGGGATGCACCGGGTGGGGAGCGGCCTCGGCGACTGGCTGCGAGCCCTTGGCGGCGGCAGCCTTTTTAGCCTGCCGTGCCAAGGCCCGGCGGCGGCGTTTGGCCAGGTCGGCCAGCAGCTGACCCCTGGTGCGGCCACGCATCTGGAACAGCACAAAGGGGTCTTCGCTGAAGCGATCTCCCATCAAATAGAAGACGGCGCTGACGTGCTTGCAGGGGTTGGCTTTGTCGGGGCAGCTGCACTCGCTGCGCACCTCCTGCAACTTGAATGGAAACAGGCGCTTGCCGCTGGCGGCGAAGGCCCGTTCGATGTCCTGGGGCATGACGCCGGCCAGCAGCTGGGCCGACCAGCGGGCCTTCTGGGTGAGGGCATCGAGCACGTAGCCCCAGTCGTCGTCGCTGAGCACATCGAGCCAGAGCTTCACCTTGTAGGGCTCCTCGCCGCTGCCCTGCACCCGGGCATGCACCCGGCGGCCCTCGAATCGAATTGAGGTGACATTGCCGCTGCGGGCGTACTCCCAGGCCCGCTCCAGTCGCTTCTTGAAGCGGTAGCCGTTGATCAGCTCCATCCACTGCTCCACCCACCAGGGCTGCTGGGCCAGGCCCTGGTCGCCGAGCTGGGTGTTGATGGCGCTGGCGTAGGTGGTGGGGGTGAGGGTCATGGGAAGGGGATGCCGACGCGTTCGATGTGTTCTCGCAGGGGGGCGTAGCGGAGCGATTCCCAGTGAGTCACATCAAAGAGATAGGGGGTGGGCAGTTGGTCGAGGGCTTCGCGCAGGGCGGCGCTGCAATCCTCGTCGGAGCTGTAGGCCAGATCGATGTCGGAACCGGCCCAATGCTTGCCCATGGCCCGTGAGCCATAGAGCTTCAGCCAGTGGATCTGGGGGAAGCGCTTCAGGCAGGAGCGGATATCAGCCACTGTGCGCTCGGGGATGCCGTGGTTGGTGGAGGCAGGGGCAGAGCTGGTGGTTGGCGCACTCATGGGGCATCCATAGCTTCAATCCTCCTCGCTGAGGGTGACCAGATCTTTGAGCTGGCCCACATCGAAGCCGCCCAGCCAATCTTCGCCGGAGCCGACGATGTCTTCGGCCAGCTTGGATTTTTCCTTGATCATCCGGTCGATCCTTTCTTCCACCGAACCGCTGGTGATGAACTTGTGCACCAGCACCCGGTTTTGTTGGCCGATGCGGTAGGCGCGGTCGGTGGCCTGGTTTTCCACGGCCGGGTTCCACCAGCGGTCGATGTGGAACACGTGGCTGGCGCGGGTGAGGTTGAGGCCGACGCCGCCGGCCTTGAGCGACAGCAGAAATAGCTGGGGGCCTCGTGGGTCGTCCTGGAAGCGATCGACCATGGCCTGGCGCTCGGTTTTGCTGGTGTTGCCATACAGGAACGGCACCTCCTGGCGCCACTTGCGCTGCAGGTGGGCCTGGAGCAGCAGGCCCCATTCGGCGAACTGGGTGAACAGCAACGCCCGATCGCCCGCCTCGATCACCTCCTCGAGGATCTCCTCGAGTCGCTGCAGCTTGGCGCTGCGATTGCTGAAGCTGCCGTTGCCGCCGGCGAGCACGGTGTCGGCTTTTTCCTTGAGGGCCAGGGCCGGGTGGTTGCAGATCTGTTTGAGCTTGGTGAGCAGGGCCAGCACCTGGCCGTGCTTCTGGCCCAGGGGGGCCCGGGCGATCGCATCGAGGCTCTCTTCGACTGTTTTGTTGTAGAGCTTTTTCTGCTCTGGAGCCAGGCCCACCCACTCGTTGAGCTCCACCTTCTCCGGCAGGTCGGAGATGATCGACTTGTCGGTTTTGAGCCGCCGCAGGATGAAGGGCCCCACCCGGGCCTTGAGATCGCGCATCGAGGCCATGTCGCCGTAGCGCTCGATCGGCAGCCGGTAGCGCTGGCGGAAGAAGGGCTCATCGCCGAGCACCTTGGGGTTGAGGAAGTCCATCAGGGCCCACAGCTCGCTGACCCGGTTTTCCACAGGCGTGCCCGTCAGGGCAATCCGGAAACGGCTGCCCCCCTTGCTGAACCGGCTGGGGCGGGCCAGGTCCCGGGCCGCTTGGCTCTGCTTGGCGCTGGGATTTTTGATCGCCTGGGCTTCGTCGATCACCATCCCCTGCCAGTCGATGCTTTCGAGCAGTTCGCTGTCTCGCTGCAGCAGGCCATAGCTTGTGAGCACCAGATCGACGCCCTTGAGGGCTTTCTTGAGGGCCTCGGGGCTGCTCGGCCGGCGCGGGCCGTAGTGCTCCTTCACCCCCAGCTCCGGCGTGAAGCCATGGGCTTCCCGTTTCCAGTTGGTGAGCACCGAGGTGGGTGCCACCAGCAGCACCGGGCGCTTGAGTTCGTCTTCGGCCTTGAGGTGCTGCAGGAAGGCCAGCAGCTGGATCGTTTTGCCCAGGCCCATGTCGTCGGCCAGGCAGGCGCCCTGGTCGAAGCGGTGCAGGAAGGCCAGCCAGCCCAGGCCCCGCTCCTGGTACGGCCGCAGCTGGCCGGAGAAGCCAGGTGGGGCCGGCAGGGGGTCGGGGGCCTTCTGCTGGTGGTATTGCTCCAGCACCGCCTGCAGCCGGGGGCCAGCATCGAAGTGGTGGGCGGGCAGCCGGTGGAAGGTGTCGCCTTCGCTGGCGGTGAGCCGCAGGGCGTCGTCGAGGCTGAGGCCCGGATCGGCAACGCTGAATTTCTGGGCGTTCTTGAGATCGAGGGGCCGCAGCTCGATCCAGGCCCCCTTGTGCTGCACCAGCGGGCTTCGTTTGGCCTGCAGGCGCTCCAGGTCGCGCAGGGTCAAGGTGACCCCGCCGATCATGAATTCCCATTCCCAGGTGAGCGTTTCGCCCAGGGTGAAGCCGCGCGATTTCTCCGGCAGCTCGGCCTTGATCGACAGGCCCAGCCGGCTGGCCAGGCCCCCGGAGAGGCTGGCGGGCAGCACCACGCCCACGCCCACATCCCGCAGCTGGTGGGCGCCGGTGCGCACCAGCACAAACGCCTCGGCCGGGGTGAGCTGCATCGCCTCCGGGGTGGCCGAATCCAGGCCCCGCTCGATCGGCTCAAACACGGTGAGGGCCCGGCCCATGCCCTCGAGCAGCAGCTCGCTCGGTTGGGGCACGGCAATCTCCCCCATCTGCAGGCCCCGATCGCCCGCCGCCCACACGGCCGCGGCCGGCACCCGCAGGCTGGGGTCGGCTTCGGCCTGGAGCCCGAAGCGCAGCTCCCAGAGCTCCTCGCCCTCGGCTGGGGTGAACAGTTCCAGACAGGTGCGGGCCGGCTCCACCTTGCCCGCCACGCCCTCTCGCCAGTGGTGGGTGGCGATGCTGAGCCGCTCGAGCTCCTCTTCGTTCAGATTGAGGCTGCCATCGCCCTTGCCCAGGGCCTTCTGCCAGGCCGCCAGCAGGGGATCGAGCCCGCTTGCGCTGGGGCTGAAGCCCGCCCGCAGCTGGCCATCGAGCAGGGCCTCGAGCAGGCTGGCCACCCGCAGGCGGCCGCTGCCGGGGCGGCGACAGGCCAGGGAGGGATCGCCCAGGGGGCCGGCGGCCAGGGCGCAGGTTGCGACCTGGGGCAGGCCGCTGGCCAGGTCTTCGAGGCGGCGGCGGTCGTCTTCCCGGTTGAGCAGGGGCAGCCAGCGGGCCTTGCCCTCTTCGAGCTGGGGCAACCAGCGCCCCCTAGCTATCAGGCTCAGGGCCCAGCGCTGCAGGTGGCTCCACCAGCGCAGCTCATCGGCCATCTCCGGGTGCTCGCCGGCCAGGGGCAGCTGGCTGAGCCATTCGCCCGCGTTGGCCGAATCCAGGGCCCAGCCCTGCACCTGCCAGGGCCACCACTCCAGTTGCTTGGGGATCGGTTCACCGGCCTGGAGCGGCAGGCCGCTCCAGCTGCTGGCGCTGGTGCGGCGCCCCTTGGCGGCCTGGCTGCGGCTGGGCAGGCTCAGGGTGGCGCTGGCTGGCCGCAGGGCCTCGCTCCAGAGGCCGTTGTCGTCGAGCCAGGTGGCCAGATCGTCTTCGTTGAGGGCCAGGGGGTGCTCGGGGGCCTCCAGCTTCGGCACCGCCGGCGTGGCCACCCGCCAGGTGTCGGCCCACAGGAATAGGCGACCACCCGAACCTTCGGGGGGAAACAGCCAGGTGGCGTGCAGCAGGCTCATGAACCCGGCCTTACGGCCGTCGGGCGGGCAGGAGGCGTGGGGCCAGGCGCTGCGCTGAATGCAGCACCAAGGTGCTGCCGATCAGCGGCAGCCAAAGCGGCAGCCACCCGCGGATCGGCACCATCATCACAGTTGATCGGGCGCCGGCCAATGTTGGGCGATTATGCCTGGTACAGGCTTCTTCTGCTCCCCCATGGCCGCTGCCCCCCGCCGTGCCTGCCCCCGCACTGGCGCCGAGATCCGCGCGGCCTTTCTCGACTTCTACGAGCAGCGGGGCCACCAGCCCATCGCCAGCGCCTCGCTGATTCCGGACGACCCCACGGTGTTGCTCACGATCGCCGGCATGCTGCCCTTCAAGCCGGTGTTTCTGGGCCAGCAGGAGCGGCCGGCGCCGCGGGCCACCAGCTCCCAGAAGTGCATCCGCACCAACGACATCGAGAACGTTGGTCGCACGGCGCGGCATCACACGTTCTTTGAGATGCTCGGCAACTTCTCCTTTGGCGATTATTTCAAGGAGCAGGCGATCACCTGGGCCTGGGAGCTCTCCACCGAGGTGTTCGGCCTCTCGCCCAACAACCTTGTGGTGAGCGTCTTCCGCGAAGACGACGAGGCAGGCGCAATCTGGCGCGATCTGGTGGGGGTGAACCCCAAGCGCATCATCCGCCTGGATGAGGCCGACAACTTCTGGGCCTCGGGCCCCACCGGTCCCTGCGGCCCCTGCTCGGAGATCTACTACGACTTCAAGCCTGAACTCGGCGACGACGGCATCGATCTGGAGGACGACTCGCGCTTCATCGAGTTCTACAACCTGGTGTTCATGCAGTACAACCGCGACGCCGGCGGCACCCTCACCCCCTTGGCGGCCCGCAACATCGACACCGGCCTGGGCCTCGAGCGCATGGCCCAGATCCTGCAGGGCGTGCCGAACAACTACGAAACCGACCTAATCTACCCACTGATTGAAACGGCGGCCCAGCTGGCGGGGGTCGACTACAGGGCTCTCGACGCCAAGGGCAAAACCAGCCTCAAGGTGATC
>NZ_JAGQCQ010000179.1:0-7583 GCF_024346275.1 Cyanobium sp. BA20m-p-22 | reverse complement strand
GCCTGATCGATGAACTGCATTGCTCCAAACCTAGGATCGCGCCGTCTGAAGGCCCGTCTTGGCAGAGGTTCGCTTCCAGCAGGTCAGCAAGGCCTACCCACCCCGCCGGGGGAGCGAGCCGGTGGAAGTGCTGCGCCAACTCGATCTCCAGATTGGGGACGGCGAATTTCTGGTGTTGGTGGGGCCATCGGGCTGCGGCAAGAGCACCCTGCTGCGCCTGCTGGCGGGCCTGGAGCAGCCCACTGGCGGCGAGATCTACGTGGGCAGCCGGCCCGTGAGCCAGTTGCGCCCAGCCCAGCGGGACGTGGCCATGGTGTTTCAGAGCTATGCGCTCTATCCCCACCTGAGCGTGGCCGACAACATCGGCTTCGGGCTGCGGCGCAGCCGCCGGCGCAGCCTCCTGCAGCAGCTGCAGGACAGCCTGCACCTGGCCAGCCGGGGCCTGCCGCGGCGACTGCAGCTGCACTCGCCACGGGAAGGGCGCATTGCCGAGCGGATCGCCGAGGTGGCCGAAACCCTGGAGCTAGGCCAGCTGCTCGAGCGCCTGCCCAAGGAGCTCTCCGGCGGCCAGAAGCAACGGGTGGCCCTGGGCCGGGCCATCGCGCGGCAGCCGGCGGTGTTCTTGATGGATGAACCGCTCAGCAACCTCGACGCCAAGCTGCGCACCGGCACCCGCACCCAGATCGTGGAGCTGCAGCGGCGGCTGGGCACCACAACTTTGTATGTGACCCACGACCAGGTGGAGGCCATGACCATGGGCCACCGCATCGCCGTGCTCAACGCCGGCCGGCTGCAGCAGCTGGGCACACCGATGGAGCTCTACCAGTGGCCCGCCAACTTGTTTGTAGCCCAGTTCATCGGCAGCCCGCCGATGAATCTGCTGCCGGTGCAGGCGGTCGGCTCGGCTCAGGTGCAGCTGGGCAGCCGCAAGCTGGCGGTGGAGGGTCCCCTGGCCGAGGCGCTGGCGGCCCGGACCGGCCAGGAGCTCACCGGTGGGCTGCGGCCGGAGCACTTCCAGCTAGCTCCCGCCACCAACCGCAACCTGAAGGCCGAAGTGAGCCATGGCGAAGCCCTGGGCAACGAACAACTGCTCACCTGCCGGCTGGAGGAGGGCGGTCACCTGGTGCAGGTGAGGGTCGGCCCAGATGTAAGCCTGCCGCCGGGGGCCAGCCTGCACCTGGATGTGGATCCCCGCGGCTGGCGCCTGTTCGATCGGGCTGGCGATGCCCTGCCCCCATCGAGGCCTCGGGCCGCGCTGCCGGAGCTGAAGCTGCCGTGACCCCCACCCACCAGCAACGGTGTCCGCTCGGCCCGGGGCTGGAGGCAGCTGAGATCGGCGCAGCACTGGAGCTGCTAGGCCAGGACCCCGAGGTTGAGAGACTGGTTTTGTTTGGCTCCCGCGCCCGTGGCAACGCGCGATCGGAATCAGACCTCGACCTGCTCCTGATCGTGGCGGGCAGCCTCACGCCGGAACGGGAAAAGCGGCTGCGCCGCCGGGTGCGCAACCTGCTGCTGCCCCTGCTGCCGGTGGATCTAGACCTGCTGATCAGCGATGCTGCTACCACCAACAGATGGGCTGACTCCCGCTGGCATGTGCTCGGCCACATCCACCGCGAAGGGGTGCCACTCGATGCCGCCTGAGGAAGACGCCCGCGCCATTTTGCGGCTGGCACTGCGGCACGAGCAGTCGTTGGCAGCCAGCCTGGATCCGGGCTTCGCGCAGGAGAACTGGGGGTTTCTCGCCCAGCAGTGCGTGGAGAATCTGCTCAAAGGGCTGATCGTGCTGGCCGATCAGCAGCCGCCCCTCAGCCACGACCTGGCCCGCCTGCAGCTCCTGGCTGGTGCCAGGCTGCCGGAGGAGCTTCTGGAGCTGCAGGAGTTTGCCGTCAAGGCCCGCTACTCGCCAGAAGAAACGCCGCTGCCAGCGAGCCGAGAGCAGCTGCTCGCCCTCATCGGCCAGCTGCGCAGCGCCCTGGAGGCACGGCTGGCTGTTCTGGGCTGAATTTCAGCTGCAGGCCAGGCTCGCCAACTGCTCCCACTCGTCGCCGAACAGCCAGTCGTACTGGCGCCAGCGGCCCACGGAAGTGCTGTAGATCGGCTCGCGGGCCTGGCTGTGGCTGAGGGTGATCGGGATGCGCGGGTTGCGTTCGGGGTGCAGCACGCCCTCATGCATGGGCAGGTGCATGGCATCGAGGCAGCCGCGCAGGCTGGCTTCCGGCTGCGCCACCAGCGACTCGTAGCGGATGACGCGATGGTTGAGCTGGAGCCGCTCGATGGCCAGGCTGGTCAGTTGCAGATGGATGCTCAGCACAGCCCGGATCTGATCGAGGCTGCTCACCCAACCCAGGACGCCGGTGGGGCGGATCGCCGCCATGCTGAGGCTGAGGGCCAGGTCGCGGGGATCCCGGCGCAGGTGCAGCACCACCGATCCGGGCAGCACCTGGGCGATGGCGGGCAGCCACATCCAGCTGATCAGTGACTTGTCCACAATCCAGGCGGCCTGCCCATCGGCGAGGCGCTGGGCAGGCTGGCGGTAGATCCTGCCCAGGGCGGAGCGGCGCTGGCCGCTGAGGCAGGTGAGCTGTTCAGCACCGCAGCCCTGCTCCCCCAGCTCCCGGGAGAGCAGGGTCAGGCCCTGAAATTCGCCGATGCCACACACCGATGGATGGCCATCGAGCATCTGCTCCAGCAGCGTGGTGCCTGAGCGCGGCAGGCCCAGCACGAAGGCCACCCCGGGCTCGCCCGCAGCAGCGGCAGGCGGGGCGGGCGGCAATAACGGTTGGAGATCGGCGCAGCGCAGCGCCTCCAGCTGCTCCTGCAGCGGGGCCAGAAAGCCCTGCAGATCAAAAGGTGGGGCAGTGGCGCACTGCAGCTGCCGCGCCAGCGACCAAGCCTGGCGATGGCGACCGAGCTGGTCGAGCAGTTTCACGGCGTCAAATCCGGCCATCCGCCGCAGCTGGCCAGGGAAGCGACCCTCCGCCAGGGGCAGCAGGGCCGCCACGGACGCTTCCGGGTCGGTGGCGGCGCAAAGTCTGGCGTTAAAGAGCCGCCCCTCCGGCGTTGCCGCCCAGCCCGGCTGGCTGCTCAGCAACTGGGCCATAGCCGGTCGATCCCCGGCGTGATGGCAGGCATCGGCCAGAAAGGTGCATGCCACTCGGCCGATGGCGTCCTGGCGCTCGGCCAGGGGCTGGAGCAGCGCCAGAGCCCAATCCAGCTGACCCAGATGAAAGCACACATATCCCTGGATCAGGCGAAACCGCGGCGTGCGCCCCAGGGCTGACTCGATGGCATCCAGGCGCTCCTGGGCGCCCAGCAGGGCATGGGCAGAGGCCAGCTGCTCGGCTTCTGCGAGCAGGGCCCTGGGATTGGCAGGCGCGGCCCCGAAGCCGGAGCGGGCGGGCGGGCTACCAGCCTTGCGCCTGCCGGCGGGGTTTGCCTGGTTGCGAGCGCTGGGCATGGCTTTGATGGTTCCCCCGTCCCGGTAGATAGCACCGGGACGGGGCTGGGAGGTCAGCGCATCGTGACATTTTAGCCAGCCCTGCTCGCCCCAACACAGGCCACGCCCGGGAGCGGGCCCACACCAGGGCCTATGCCAATCAAGAAAGCGGCATCGCTCCCCCTTGCGCAAGCGCTCTGGCAGGCCCTTGTGCTTATTTAAAAATTCATTTGCTTTGCCATAAGGCGATGCTGACTCTCAGTGCCTCCCTCTCCAAGGGGAAGTTTCCTGGCCTAATGACCGCTGGCCTGGCCAGCGCAACCCTTGGCCTTGCGGGCAGCCCAGCCCAAGCCTTGACTGGGTTTGCTGGTGACTATGCCCCGGGCAACTGGACCCAAAGCATTGGGGGCAATGGCTTAATCGACACAAGCGGCGCCCCAATCAGCATTATCTTAGATGGCTCTGACGATGGTAGTGGTCCACAAAACACCGACTTCACGATCGCAGCACCCACTGCGGGAACCGTGAGCTTCGATTGGAGTTTTTCAACTGCTGATGGTGCTGCATATGACCCCTTTGGCTATCTCTTGAACGGGGCCTTCACTCAACTTACCAGTGGCATTAGTCAGACTCAGTCTGGCTCAGCATCTTTCTCTGTGCTCACTGGAGATGTCTTCGGCTTCAGGCTGCACACTATTGAATCAATGTGGGGCCGGGCATCCACCACCATCAGCAACTTCAATGGGCCTACCGCTCCTGCTTCCGTCCCTAATGGGCCTACCGCTCCTGCTTCCGTCCCTGGCCCCCTGCCCATTCTTGGCATCGGGGCGGCCTTCGCCTACAGCCGCCGGCTGAGGCGCCGCATCAACCTGGCCAAAAGTCCAGTGAGCACCGATTCAGTGGTCGCCGAGCAGCTGTAACCAAGCCTGCAATGCCCTTCAGCCCTGCCTCTGGCAGGGCTTTTTTTGTATTCACCCCCCAGCCAGCAGGTGGCAGGGGTTGATCACTCCGGCATGGAGAAGGGTCCGCTCCAACCAGTCGGCCAAACCAGCGGCATCCGAACCGGCCGACCTGCGCTCCTGCGGAGCCATCCCCCAGAGCCGGCAGCCTGCCATTGCCGAACAACAGATGCAGCAGCGCACCAGAATGAACGCAGCCACAGCAGCCGATGAACCGCTCCGCCGACTGGCTGCATCAGGCGCACTCCGATCTCGATCTGGCGGCGGTGAGTGCCGCCGCCGGCCACCATGAATGGGCCTGCTTCGCCTGCCACCAGGCGGTGGAGAAGGCGCTGAAGGCCCTGCACCTGCACCATGGCCAGCAGGCCTGGGGCCATGGCCTCGGCCGCTCCTGGCGAGAACTGCCCCCTGTGGTCGGTGCTGCGCTCGCGGAAGCGCTGAGCGATCTGGAGGACAGGCTGCGCATCCTGGATGCGCTCTACATCCCCACCCGTTACCCCGATAGCCTTCCCGATGGAGCCCCGAGTGATCACTTCGGCAGGCTTCAAAGCGATGACGCCCAGCGCCATGCCCGTTCGATCGTTGACGCAATCACTACTGCGCTGGCCTGAGCCGGAGCTGGTGCTTCACCAGGTTGCCGGCTGGGCCGAACGGATGGCGGCGGAGCACCCCAGCCTGGAGCGGGTGGGCGTTTTCGGCAGCTACGGCCGCGGCGACGCCGGCGTGGGCAGCGACCTCGATCTGCTGTTGATCGATGCCGAGGCGTGCGGCCCCCAGCACCAGCGACTGCTGGCCTGGCCCCTGGCTGATCTGCCCCTGAGCTGCGATGCCCTCGTGTTCACTCCCGCCGAGCACGGCGAACTGATCGCCTCCGGCACCGCCATGGCCCGCGCGCTGACCAGCGACAGCCGCTGGCTCTGGCAGCGCTGACCACCCCGCCCGCACCTCCTTCACCCCGCCCAGATTTCCTCCAGCTCCAGCACCAGAGCGGGAAAGTGGGGCGACCCATCCAGCCGGGTGGCAGCCCCGATCCGCCAGCCCTGTTTGCCATCGGCCAGCGGTCCCCACACTTCCGCGGTCCGCTCTGCTGGGATCAGCAACCAGCCCAGCCGGGCGCCGTTGCGCTGGTAGGCGGCCATCTTCTGGCGCAATGCCGTGATCCCGCGCGGGCCGTCGTCGCTGGGACTTGCCAGTTCCACCACCAGATCGGGGCAGAGCGGCGCGAAGCCCCGGCGCTCTGCCTCGCTGAGGGCCTGCCAGCGATCCAGTTCGACCAGCGAGACATCAGGACTGAGCACAGAGTTGTCCGGCAGGCGAAAACCGGTGGAGCTGTCGAACACCTTCCAGCCGCCGGCGGCACGCGCCCAGGCCTGAATCTGAAAGAGCAGGTTGGCGTTGCGGGCTCCTGTTTCGCTTCCGGTAGGAGTCATCGGGATCAGGGAGCCATCAGCGGCTAGCTCAAGCACGGACTCAGGATTGGCCTGGCACAGCTCGGCGAACTGCTCTGGGGTGAGCCTCAGGCTGCCGCTGAGCGGAAGCGGCAGGGTAAGCGAGCCGCACGGTTGTTCCGGGATCAAAAGCCCAGGGCAGGGCGAGCCAGTGCAGGGCGGCTTGGGGGAGAGCGGCGCCTCGGTACTGGCTGGGGCGAGCGTCATGTCCCTACCGAAGGGTGGCCCAAGGCTAAGGGCAGCAACTCCAGGATCACAGCATCGACTCGGGTCTTGCGGTACGCTTTTACGTACGTTCTCCGAGGACCCTGTGACCATTGTGTCGGCCACGGAAGCTCGCAGGCGCCTCTACGCCTTAATTGATGAGGTGGGGCAATCCCATCAACCGGTGCAGATCCACGGCAAGAGGGGGAACGCGGTCCTGATTTCCGAGGCCGACTGGCGCTCGATTGAGGAAACGCTCCATCTGTTGGCCATCCCCGGGATGCGCGAGTCGATCCTGGAGGGAATGGCCACCGAAGCCTCAGAACTGAGCAGCGAACCAGGCTGGTGAGCTGGACCGTTTTATTCACCAAACAGGCTCAGAAGGATGCCCGCAAACTTGCCTCCGCGTCGCCTGCTCTAAAGCAGAAAGCCCAGGCCCTGCTTGATCTGTTGGCTGCTGATCCCTACCAACAACCACCGCCCTACGAAGCCCTGGTGGGAGATCTCCGCGGATACTGCTCCAGGCGCATCAACATCCAACACCGGTTGGTGTATCAAGTGCTGGAGGACTTGCGCTTGGTGAAGGTTTTACGGATGTGGACTCGCAACTAATAGGCGTGACTGGCTGGGGCGAGCGTCATGGCCCTGCCGAAGGGCAGCCCCTCACTTCACCCAAACCACACTGCAGCCCGCGCCCCCGTCGCCCTGCTCGGCATCGCTCACCCGCTCCACGTAGGGCACCGTTGCCAGCCAGGCCCGCAGGCCGCCCTTGAGCTTGCCGGTGCCGATGCCGTGGATCACCCACACCGGGCCATTGGCCTGGCGCAGCCGCTCCTCCAGTTGGGCCTCCGCCTCATGCACCCTGAGGCCGCGCACGTCCACCGTGTTGCGCTCACTGCGCACGCTGGCACCCCTGCCGCCCAGCCCCCGCTGCCCCTTCACCTGCACCTGCACCTCAGGGGGTGATGGTTTTTCGCCATGGAGCCCCTCGATCGCGGCCAGCTCCAGGGTCAGCCGCATCAGGCCGCAACGCACGGAGAGCTCCCGGCCGTCATCGGAGAGGGCCAGCACCTCGCCGGCCTTGCCCAGGGACAACACCCGCACCCGATCGCCAACCACCGGCATCCAGCCGCGATGCTCGCGCCGCTCCGGGGTGGGGCGGTGCTGCTGCTCGAGGTGCTTGAGCCGCTGGCCGGCCTGGCGGGCGGTTTCACCCAGGGCGGTGCTGCTGGCGGCCCCCGAGCCTGAACCCTGACGCAGCCGGCGGATGATTCGCTTCACCTCATTCTGGCCCTGGCGGATCGAGCGCTCCAGCTGCTGGCGCCGCTGCTCCTGCAGCTCGGCGCTCTGCTGCTTTTGCTGCTGCCAGCGCTCCAGCAGCTCCTCATGCAGCAGCTCGGTGCGGGCCAGCAGAACAGCGGCCTCCTCGGCGGCCTCCTGCTGGCGCTGGCGCTGGTTTTCCAGCCCGGCGATCACCTGGTTTACCTCCCCCTCGCCGCGGGGCGCCAGCAGCGCTTCGGCCTCGCTCAGCACGGC
>NZ_JAGQCQ010000178.1:0-7630 GCF_024346275.1 Cyanobium sp. BA20m-p-22 | reverse complement strand
CGATCTTGTCGGTGGCCTCACCCTGCTTTTTCTGCTCTTGCCCCTGTTGCTGGGCGCGGCGGGCTTTGTGGCCTGGCAGGTTCTGCAAAGGAGGCTGCGCCCATGCCCGGCCTGCGGTTTCACCAGCACTGCCCCCGACCTATGCCCGGCATGTGGCTCCCCGCTCGATGGCGGTTCCAGCCCAACATCAAGCCAGGACCAGCTCGATGCCAGCAATATCACCATTGACGTTGAGGTCGTTGAGGAGGATTAGGCCAATGGGCTGGCTTCTGCTGCCAGCTCGGCCAGCCTGCGTTCCCTCAGGTACAGAAATAGGGGTGCCCCGCAGGCAAAAGCTACTGTTACTGAGCAGAGCAAAACCCAGGCCAGGCCGCGCATCTCCAGTCGGCGACTCTCCTGCACTATCCAGATCACCACAGCTGTGGCACCGATAGCCAGATCACGCGAGAGGGAACCGGCGGCTGGATTGGCATTTGCCAGTTGCACAAACAGGCCCAGATCGAAGCTGGATCCGTATTCGCGAATGAATTCGATGTTTGCAAGCCAGGGCAGCACCGCCCCGGCGATCGCCAGGGCCAGGTAGATCCACTTGAGCAGGGGGTTGCCAGTCGCTGGCTTGCTGGGTTGGGTGCTGCTCACGGGGAATCGCTGAGGGGAACGGGCGTTTCACTGCCTTCATTCCACACCATCACCTCCTCTTCCACCCTGGTCAGCAGGACCTCGCAGCGATCCAGATAGCCCCGGGCCCGTCGATAGAGGCCGGCCATCTCCTCCACGTCGAGGTCATTGGCCTGCAGGGCCGCCAGGGTGAGTTGCAGGGCTGTGTGGGCTTCGTTGTAAGAGAGATCGCTTTCGTCAGAGCTGTTTTTGGTGCTTTTGGCCTTCGGCATGGCTCAGGACTCGACCGGTTCGGCGGGCCCGTAAATCTCGCGCACTTCCGTACCCACTTGGCCATCGGCCAACTGGTGCGACAGGAGGTCCCCTTGCTTCAGTTGTTGGATCGAGCGCACCAGCTGCCCATCGGCGTTGTGCACCAGGCTGAACCCCCTTGCCAGCTGATGCTGGGGCGAGAGGGCTTTTAGCAATTGCTGCGCATGCAGCAGGCCGGTCCGTCTGGCCGCCAGCAGGCTGAGCGGATGCAGGATTTCCAGTCGTTCACGCTGGTGGCCGAGACGCTGGCGTTCCCCCTGGAGCCGCGCCCTTCCCAGCTGTCCCAGATGGACGGCCTGTTGCCGCAGCCCTTGGCGGACCGTTACCCGGTCGGGCAGCAGGGCCACCACGGCGGCCGTGGGTGTTGCCGCCCGCAGGTCGGCCACCAGGTCGGCGATGGTGGTGTCATCTTCATGGCCAATCCCACTCACCACGGGCACCGGGCAATTGGCCAGGCAGAGGGCCAGCTCCAGGTGGTCAAAAACGGCCAGATCCTCCCGGCTGCCGCCGCCGCGGGCAAGCACCAGGGCTTCGATGCCCATTCCTTCGGCCTGATTGCCGACCCGTATCAAGGCCTCTGCGATTTGCCTTTGGACGGGCCCCTGCACTGGAATCGGAACCACCAGCAGCCGGGTGGCGGGCCAGCGCTCGGCGGCCGTGCGCAGCATGTCGGCCAATGCCGAGCTGGGGCAGCTCGTCAGCAGGGCGATGCGTTGCGGGAAGGGGGGCAGGGACCTTTTGCGGGCCGGATCCAGGAGCCCTTCGCGGGCCAGCTGGTCGCGCACCTGCTCAAATTGGCGCAGCACGCTGCTGAGGCTGGGCCGGATATCCAGGGCCTGGACGCAGAGGCTGGCCCGACTGCTCCAAAAATTCAGCTTGCCCACCACCACCACGCCGTCCCCATCGCCCGGCACGAAACTGAGCTTGGCCAGCTGTGACGCCCACACCACTGCCGTGATCGAGGCCTGACCATCGACCAAGGTCATCCAGAGATGGCCCTTCTTGAGCTGGGGTCTGCTGACGGTGGCATCCAGCAGAAAGCGGGGCGCAAAGCCGCGCTCCAGCAGGCTGGCCACGGCCCCGTTTAGCTCCGCAACGCTGTAGCGCGGGATGGTGGGGCTGTCGCCCGATCCTGTCATTGCTGGAGTTGGCGGTAGCAATGCCACCAGTAGGCGCTGACCAGGCCCGCCCCAAGGGCAACCGCCTGGCCGATCGGTTGGTCGATCCTGATCAGGCCCGCAGCACAGATCACCAGGGCAGTGCTGAGCAGCCTCGACCCATCGCGGCGGTTCTTCACGTAGAAGCGAGCCAAGCGGTGCATTCGAGAAGCTGCCAGTTTGGACCAGCCCTGGGCCGGGAGCCCATTGGGGCAACTACGGCAATCGGCTCGCCTGGGCCTTGGCCTTGGCCTGAGCCTTGGCCTTGGTCAGGGCAGTGGCCTGGGCCTGGCTCGGATCTTCTGGCCAAGGGTGTTTGGGATAGCGCCCCCGCAGTTGCCTGCGCACCTCCTGGTAGCCGCCCTGCCAGAAGCCGGCCAGGTCCTGGGTGACGGCCGCGGGCCTCCCTGCCGGGGTGAGGAGCTGGACGGTCACGGCCAGCCGGCCCTCGAGCACCGTGGGGTTGGCGCTGGCCCCGAAGAGCTCCTGCAATTTCACGGCCAGCACCGGCAGGCCGCTGCTGTAGTCCAGCTCCACCCTGCGACCGGAGGGCACGGTCAGGCCCGCCGGCAAGAGCCGCTCCAGCTGGGGGCGCAGGTTCCAGGGGCAGTCGCCCCACAGCGCCTCCTCCAGGGGGAGTGTCTGCAGATCGTCGCGGCTGCGCAGGCCCAGGAGCCGGGGGCCGAGCCAGGTTTCCAGTTCGGCGAGCAGCCAGGCCTGGCTGCGATTGGGCCAGGGATCGCCGAGGTGTTGGTGGGCCAGGCTGAGGCGGTGTTGAAGTTGGCGGCTGGAGCGATCCCAGGGCAGCGCCTCCAATCCCAGCTGCCGCAGCCCATCCAGCAGCGCCCTGCCGATGGCCTCGGGATCGGCACCGTTCCAGGGCTGGCGTTCCAACACCAGGGATCCAAGGCAGAGGCAGCGTTCGCTGCGCACCCGCTGGGCTTCCCCATCCCAGCGACTCTCCAACTGGGTGCGCCCTAGCCCGCCAGGCTGCCGGGCCAACTCGCGCAGCTGCTCCGGATCCAGGGCCAGGGCCAGCTGAATCCGGGCTTCCTGACCCTGGCCGTCGAGCTGGGCAATGGCCAGGGCGGGGCTGGCCACCAGGGGGTCGCCTGGATGGAGCACGGCACCGCGGCCGCCGCTCAACAGAAACCGACCAGGCCTGCCGGGCCTGGCCAGGGCCAGCCGCTCCGGGTAGGCGGCGGCTACCAGTTGGGCAGCCGAGTCGGCGATGCTGCCAAGCCGCCCTGGCTCTGCGGCCGCTGCGTGGGGGGGATGGGGTGCCAGCTGGCGCACCTGGCGCCGCAGCTGGGCCTGAATCTGCCGCAGCTGCCGGCGGCGGCCATCGGCCGGGCTGTCCGCTGCCAGCCAGTCGAGGCGACGCAGCAGGTCGCAGCCCGCCTCCTGGCGCGGCAGGGGATCCCGCTCGCTGAGCAGCACCGCCAGGGCGCAGGCCAGGTCGAGCTGGCCGCGTTGCTCACCGAGCAGCAATAACTGGGCCAGGCGCGGATGCAGCCCCAGCTGGGCCAGCCTCTGGCCGTGGAGGCTCAGGTGGCCTTGCCCATCGATGGCGCCGAGCTGGCTGAGTCGCTGGCGGGCTTCCTGCAGGGGCTGCGCTGGGGGCGGATCCAGCCAGGCCAGGCTGGTGCCCAGGGGGTCTCCCCAGCGGGCCAGCTGCAGGGCCAGGGGCATGGGATCGAGCTCCAGCAGTTCCGGCGGGTCGAAGGCCGGCCGCCGCTGCTGTTCGGCCGGTGACCACAGCCGCAGGCAACGGCCCGGACCCAGCCGTCCCGCCCGCCCCGCCCGCTGCTCGGCGCTGGCCAGGCTGGCCGGCACGGTCACCAGGCCGTCCATGCCGCTGCCTGGGTTGAAGCGGTTGTGACGGCTGAGGCCGCTGTCGAGCACCAGGTTGACTCCGGCCAGGGTGAGGGAGCTCTCGGCGATGGAGGTGGCCAGAACCACCTTGCCGGCGGCTTGCTGGGCCGGGCCGATGGCGCATCCCTGGGCCGCCAGGGGCAGGTTGCCGTGCAGGGGCACGCAGTCGATCGCCTGCCCCCAGCTGGTGGCAGCGATGGCCCGGCTGCAGGCCTGGATCTCCCGCAGGCCCGGCAGGAACACCAGCACGGTTTCGCCCTGGCCCCGCTGCTCGAGCCAGTGCTGCTCTAGAGCGCGCACCACCTGCTGCTCCAGCCGCTCATCGGCCCTGGGCGTTTGGTGGCTGATCGTCACCGGGTGGCAGCGGCCCTCGCTGCTGAGCACGGCGGCCCCAGGGAGTTGCTGGGCCAGGGGGGCCAGGTTGAGGGTGGCCGACATCACCACCAGCCTCAGATCAGGCCTGAGCAGTTCGCGGGCCTGGCGCACCAGGGCCAGGGCCAGGTCGGTGTCGGCCCCCCGCTCATGGAATTCATCGAAGATCAGGCAGTCCACCCCAGCGAGGCCGGGATCGGCCTGGAGGCGCCTGAGGAACAGCCCGTCGGTGAGCACCTCCAGCCGGGTTGCCGCCGAGGTGCACGACTCCAGCCGAACGCTGTAACCAACCCGCTCGCCCACCGATTCGCCGAGCTCGGCGGCCAGCCGTTGGGCCGCAGCTTTGGCCGCCAGCCGGCGGGGCTCCAGCATCCAGATCCGGCCGATGGGGCCAGGGCAGACGCTGCCGGCTGGGGGCTCCAGCAGGGCAAGGGGTACTCGGGTTGTTTTGCCCGCCCCCGGCGGGGCCTGCAGCAGCACCGTGGCCCCGGGTTTACAGGCCTCGAGCAGCGGCTCCAGGAGCCCGTCAATCGGCAGGGGAGTGGGTGTCGTGGTTGGGATCAGCGCACGTGACGGACGCCATCGACAGGGTGGTATGCCTCGCCGGTGAGTTCCTCGTAGACGATGGCGGGTAGACCGGTTTCAAACATGGTCTGCAGGGCTTCCTTGAGATAGGGGTTCCAGCCGCCGGTGCTTACCTTGCCGTGGCGCACGGTCCAGTCCCAAGTGCCCTGCAGGTCACGGGGGATGCGGCCTTCGCGGTCGCGGCGGGCCACCAGGTCTTGGGATTCCACCAGGCCCACCAGGATCGGGTCTTTGCCGTAGGCGGGGGTAATGCTCAGCTCCAGCCGGATCGGATCCTCCTTGATCAGCTTGAGGCGGAACCGCGGCGGTAACTTCAGGTTCGCCAGCACAGCTGCCACGATTTTGGTCCGTTGATCCACCTTCTGTCTCCGCTGAAAAGCACTTGCTCAACGGTGAGCCTATTCAGTTGGGGTCACCCGGGTAAGCGGGCTGCTCGTTGTCACCGCTGAAGCGCACGGTGAGCAGGTCTTCGTCGGTGAGCTGGCCATCGGCATCGAGGAGCTCGGGATGGATGGTGAGCCGTCCGGTGCGATCGGTAGGGGCCTCGGCTGCAGACGGGTTGGGGAGGGTGCCGGCCGCATCAGGATCGCCCGGTCTGGGGATTGCCCTGAAACCTCGCCCCATCACTTTGAAGGCCTGCCACAGCAAGGCCACCAAGCAGGCCAGATAGAGAAGGGGGAGCAGCTGGGAGACCAGGGCATTCATGGCCGGGGGGCAGGCCGCTGATCAGGGCGAGAGGGCCTTGAGGCCATCATTGCCTGGATTGGCGTGAGATGGGCCCTGGAACGGCGGCGGGGTTACCGGAGTTGGCAAGCATCCAGGCCCAAAGGGTGGTGCATGCTGCTCCGAATGCAAGGAAGGCAAGCAGAAGCCGGCTGGTGTCCATGCCTTGAAGGAATTATTCACCTAACTTAAGGCTTTGGGCGCCGCAGGCGTGGCCGCTTGCCTGCCTACGGTTTGGAGAGATTGGTGGCGATAGTGATGGCGGCTGGATTGCGCACCTGGCCCAGGCTCCCCTCCGGAATGTTGGCGGCGGGCCTGGTGATTTCCGCAGCGCTGTCTCCCTGGGGATGGGTGGCGGCCCGGGCCCAGGTGGCAGCTTCAGCGGGCCTGGCCCGCCAGTCGTTTGTGGCGGCAGCGGTGCGCCGGGCGGGGCCGGCGGTGGTCACAATTGACACCGAGCGCACCGTGCTGGTGTCCGGGGGCGGCACGGGCGGGTTGCCGCGGAGTTTGCTGAATGATCCCCTGTTCCGCCAGTTCTTCGGCATGCCCCAGCAGCAGCCTTCCCAGCGCACCGAAAGGGGCCAGGGCAGCGGCTTTATTTTTCAGGTTGATGGCCTGATCCTCACCAATGCCCACGTGGTGGAGAAGAGCAGCCGGGTGACCGTGGGCATGCAGGACGGCCGTCGGGTGGAGGGCTCGGTGGTGGGGTTGGATCGCCTCACCGACCTGGCGGTGGTCAAGCTGGCCGGCTCAGGGCCCTGGCCAGTGGCGCCCCTGGGCAATTCCGACGGCCTGCAGGTCGGCGAGTGGGCGATCGCCGTGGGCAATCCCTACGGACTCGATAACACGGTGACGATGGGCATCATCAGCAACCTCAACCGCAATGCCAGCAAGCTCGGCATCACTGACAAACGGCTCGATCTGATTCAGACCGATGCGGCGATCAATCCGGGGAACTCCGGTGGGCCCTTGCTCAATGCGGAGGGGGAGGTGATCGGCATCAACACCCTGGTGCGCACCGGTCCTGGGGCTGGGCTGGGCTTTGCCATTCCGATCAATCGGGCCCGCGAAATTGCCCGCCAGCTGATTTCCACCGGCCGGGTTGCCCACCCGGTGATTGGGATCGGCCTTGAGGCTGTCAAGCCTGGCGATGGCACCGGCCTGAGCCAGGGGGTGCGGGTGATGTCGGTCCAGGCAGGCAGCCCGGCTTTCCGGGCTGGTTTGCAACAGGGAGACGTGATTCTGGCTGCAGCCGGCAAGGCAACGGCCAGCCCGATCGAGTTGGTGGCGGCTGTCGAAAAGGCTGGCGTGGGGGGCAGCTTGACCCTCAGCGTCAGTAGGGCTGGCCGGCAGTTTGAAATAACGGTGGTGCCCGCCCAACTGGGTGGTTCCTCCTGATACGGGCCTTCTGATACGGGCCGCCTGATTCAGGTCTGCTTACTCAAGCCTCGTGGGCCAGGTGCTGGGCCAGGCCGGGGGCGATCTGGGCTGGTGTGCCGAGTTGTTGGCGCATCACCCATTGGGTGGCAGCTTTCTGGCTTTGCCAGGCCTGCAGGAGTTGCTTGGCAATACCCTGGAGGGTTTGCAGATCAGCGGTGGCCTCGATGGCCCGGCTCATGCGCTCCAGCTCAAATTGCTGACCGAGGCTGAGGGCGAGGGGTTCAGACATGGCACGCACCGCGAAGAGCTGTTGGACCTGCCAAAGCTACAAAGTGTTTCAGTTGCGGTCGTAGCGATTGCGACAGGGCGATGGTCCCTGTGCGCATTTGCTGTTCTGAAGCCTGCCCTCGGTCTCCCCGCAGGACCTCAGGCTTGCTCTCGCAGTTGTTCGACGCAGCGGGTCACGCAGGCGCCGTCATCCAGGGAGCAGGTCGTGATGCACTCGAAGTACATGTCCATGGAATCGATGGCCTGGTCGGGCTCCACTTGGAATTCCTGGGGGGACGCGCCGAAGCCGGAGTTGAGACCGGAACTGAATCCCGTATTGG
>NZ_JAGQCQ010000177.1:0-7644 GCF_024346275.1 Cyanobium sp. BA20m-p-22 | reverse complement strand
ACACCGAACCAGCCCACGTAGAGGCGGTTGTTGGTGGAGGTGACCCAGTCGCAAAACTGGTTCCACGCAGAAGCGCCTTGGCGCTGCTGAATAGTGGTTGTCATGAGAACGGTTTGGGGAAGGGCTTACCTGACTCAGCCGAGAGGCTTTGGAGGAAAGCAGTAAGTAGATGCGGGGCGGGAAACCGCTCGCTCATCTGAACGTAACACCAGTTCACAATTGCCACCCAACCCAGATGCGCAATTGGACGACAGCAAAGCTGATGACACCGATAAGCCCGGCTAATCACGAACTGTCCGGTGGTCGCGGCAAAGGTCCATCGCCCCAATCGACCATCGACATTCCCAAGCTGGTTCTGCTGCTGGCTGGTGATTCTCGGCCTGCTTACGCCCGTGGGCGCCCTGGCCCTGACCGGGACGATGCCCATGGCGGCCTGCCAGCAAACCTCACGGCCGGACTGAACACCCACGTGCTGAAACTGGTGGTGCTCCACCTAGAAGGAAACCTTGCCCTGCTGTTCAACGGGCCGGGTCGCTTTTCCTTTGATGCAGACATGGGGACCGAGCTGATCTCCGGACTGGATCAAGGCGGTGCTGCCCCTAAAACGGATCAACCCGATGGCTTCGGGGCCCTCACTACGGTGGCCGTCTCAGTGAAGGCCTTCCACCAGGCCGATTGAGCGGCAAGAGAAGGTCTGCCGCTTATGGATTCGCAGCCCTCAGTCGCGACAGCGCCCAAATGAGTCACATTGCGTTACAATTCCCGTAACAAACCGCAATAGTCATGACTGAGCCCACGCCCCGCTTCGGTTTCGTCGCCTTCGCTGAAACCTGGAATGGCCGCCTGGCCATGCTCGGCTTCGTGATCGGCCTGGGCACCGAACTGCTCACCGGCCAGAGCATCCTCGGCCAACTGGGCCTGGGCTGATCTCATGAGCACCGATTACACCGCCGCCATTGCAACCGTCATTGCACTTGTAGTTGTGCTCGGTGGCATGACGACGTACGTGCTCAGCCGCCCTAGTGACCTGACCCCAAGGACTCGATGATCGCAACACTCACAGTGGTGCTCTTTGGTGCCTGGTTGATCAGCGCCCTATTTCTGCAGCCCAATATCGCCGATTGATGCAAGCGCGCTTCCGCTTCGTTTGACACCACCCAAAAGATCCCCATGACCAACACCCCCGCCAACGAACAGCTCCTCAACAGCAGCCCCGAACAGCTGACTCTCGTGGCGCAGCTCAAGCGAGCTGAACTGTTTAACGGCCGTGCCGCCATGCTCGGCATCGTCATAGGCATCGTGGTGGAAGGCCTCACGGGCTTTGGTATCGCCCACCAAATTGGTCTCGGTGCACTTGTTGATGGTTATGCCGCCTGCCGCACCCAGTTTTTACCGTTCTGTTTCTAATCCAACTTTACAGCTGCATTGCTGAGGTTCCTTTAGTCTTGCGCTATTGTTTCTAAGTAATATTTTACCTACCTAACAATTGATTGCGAATTAGCCATTGCTGGCCCCACGTTGATGCGGTTACCATGTCCAAGCCAACCAAGGACGACGTAGAAAGATTAAGCCGTGGTAAGCCGACTCGATCAAGGATAGGAAGTCGTCAAATACCCCATAGACTAACGCAAAAGGAGCGCATTCTTTTTGGAGCAGCGCAACGTCAAGGGTTTTTGAAAGTTCCTGTGGCGGGCATTCGTCCAAATGTTCTGAATATTTATAAATTGTGGTGCGACGCCGAAGGCAGAGATTGTATTATCGTAGATAGCACTAAATCATAGGGTTAAAATTATTCATTGGAATTGCATGCCAACTTCGCGGGCCATGCTTTTTCGCCCTGCATTCATCTAGTTTGAAGGAGAAATGGATGCTGACGACAGCATGCCTATCAAAGATTAGAGCGAGCCATGCCTGATTTGTTGGTGCGCGGCGTCGATGACGACCTAGTCCAGGCGCCCAAGAAGCGGGCTGGTACCAATAGCCGCAGCCCGATACAACACCTCGCTTTTTCTAGCGGCGCTCACCATTGGTGTGTTGCGCCGCGGGGTTGAGTTGGTTCGTCAGCGGGGGGATCAACCGCAAGCTCAACTGCTGGAGCAGCGAGCAATCAGAAGCCTGTGCCTGATGTCAACTAGGTAGGCAACGCGCCCGCCTACCTAATCGTCGCCGAACAAGCCTGGCTCGATCGCATGGGCCTCTGGGAAGAGGAGTCTTTGCAGGTAAGCACCAGCAAGGGCTAACGCCTCCTTGAGCCAGTACTTGCAAGCATCAGCCCTGGGCTATGGCCTGAGGCTTTTTGATGCAAGCCATCCACCCAGGTGCGCCGATGCCCTGACCCGTGGCTAAGACAAAGGCAACTGCCTACGACCCCATGGGCCTGTTGTACGTCCTGCTTGTCGACACAGAAGACGGCACCACCACCGTCAAAATGGAAGCAAACAGCAAAGAAGAGGCGCTGGAGAGCGGCCAGGAGCTCTATCCCGGTTGCCGACTGGCGCTCGTGAATCCAGCACCGGGTGAGCAAAAGGGCTAACCGAAAGCCTCAGACAACCATCACCCCCGAGCAGCGCTCGAGGGTGATGGATCAGTGAACCTTCCTATAGCAGTGAAAAAGAAGCTGCTGACGTTGGCACCTGGGGCCATGCATTCCAGGTGTGGGGCGGATGATCCTCCTGAGGGCACCTGTGGCGGTGCGGCTGGAGTGTCGATCAGTCAGGCGCACAAGGTGAGCTGCACTAGGGAATGCTGCTCTCTTGCCAGGCTGAACGACCCGCCCACAAATAAATAAAGACTGTTGGAGCAGGGGCCTGCAGTCAGCGTGCTTCTGGAACCTGGCGGGGTGGCGTGTCGTCCATGTTGGGCGCCTCCTTTCTTTGTGACCTCAGATTCGCTCCGCCAGCAGCTCATAGCAATCGGCTTTTACACGCATTGTTTCTGGCTGCAGATCGGAGCAAGGTGGGACTGCTTTGTGGCCTGCAGCAGCTCAGTCCCTGCGCAGTGGTGACGGCGTCCACTGCGGCGAGCAAACCTGCCAGCCGGCCCTGCGCTTCTGGGCCCACAGCTTGATCGCCTCATTTCGCATCAGCTCCCTGCGGTGTTTCAGCAGCGGTGGCTCCCCGCTGGGCATTACCTCTCCAAAAGTCACCTCCAGCGCCTGGCTCCAGCGGTCGTAGCGCAACGGCTCGAACGCGCGTTTGACCAGCACTGATCCTGGATTTAGTAGCCCACCCCTAGGGGATGAAATCCGCCGATTAGGTCGTGCCACACATCAGCAGCGCGGTGTTGCTTGTCTCCAAGACGATCTTTCTTGTGAGGTTTTAGAACGCGCAACATGGAAGCGGATCCCTTGCAATAACAGGGTTCCAGAAATCAGCGCGACCAGTTACCAGTGGGGCCTCTACGCAATCTGCGTCTGCCGCTACGCGGACCCCGAGGAGGAGGAATGACGGACTTCCCCCGATTGGGGGAAACGAACGGGGTTCTTCACGAACTCCAGGAAGGCCGCTTGGGGCAGGGGTCGGCTGAGGAGGTGGCCCTGCATCTCATCGCAACCGAGGCTGCGCAGCAGGGTCAGTTGCTCGTGGGTCTTCACTCCTTCAGCGATGGTGCGCTGACCCATCGAGCGGGCCAGGTTGATGATCGTCGTCACAATGGCTCGATCGTCCTCGCTGGCCACCAGATCGCGGATGAAGGATTGATCGATCTTGAGCCGATGGGCACGGATTCGTTTGAGGTAGCTCAGGGAGGAATAGCCGGTGCCAAAATCATCGATGGCCAGCCAGATCCCCTCCTTGTTGAGCCGCACCATGTGCTTCAGCGCCTTCTCAGGGTCCTCGAGCGTCACCGATTCGGTGAGCTCCACCTCCAAGCGTTCGGGCGGGAACCCTTCCGCTGCCACCTGCTCGATCACCATGCGGGCAAGGTCCTCCTGTTCAAATTGAACCGCCGAGATGTTCACCGAAACGCTGATGGGTGGCAGCCCAAGTTCGGTCCAGGAATTGGCATCGCTTAGGGCGCGACGCAACACCCACTCGCCGATCGGAAGGATCAAGCCACTGGCTTCGGCCAGGGGAACGAATTCGGCCGGCGATACGGCCCCCAGATCTCCATGGGTCCAGCGGAGCAGGGCTTCAGCGCCGAAGATCTGATTGGTTCTGAGTTCGAGCTGGGGTTGGTAGACCAGGCTGAACTCCTGCCGCTCGATTGCCTGGTGCAGGGCATTGGTGAGACGCAGTTTGCGGGCGCTCTGCACCTGAGCAACGGCTGAGAAGAGCTTGGAGACATTGGGGCCCGCCAGCTTGGCCTGATGGAGCGCAGTTTGGGCATGGCTCATCAGCAACTGGTGGCTGACGCCGTCGCCTGGGTAGAGGGCAATCCCCACCGAGGCAGTCAGGAACAAAGGCTCACCGCCAGTGCTGTAGGCCTCCGAAATCGACTCCCGCAGCCGATCCGTCAGCACCAAGGCGGTGGTGGCGTCGGAATTGGGCAGCAGCACCGCGAATTCGTCACCGCTGGTGTCGGCCAGGGTGCCGGCATCCCCCAGAACCACCTTCAGCCGCTTGGCCATCTCCATCAGCACCCGGTCCCCCATGTCATGGCCGAGGTTGTCGTTGACGAGCTTGAAGTTGTCTAGATCGAGAAACAGCAAGGCCAGGGGCTCGTTGGCCTGCTGGGCCCGACTTAGGTCTGAGCGGATCTGATCCTGCAGCAGGGTGCGGTTGGCCAGGCCTGTGAGGGGGTTGAAGTAGGCCAACCGTTCCAGCTGTTCCTGGGCGAACTTGCGGTCGGTGATGTCACGGGTCAACCCGTGGAGCTCCATGCGGCCACTGCTGGGATGTCGCACCAGCTTGGTGATCAATTCAGTCCAGACCGTTGAGCCATCCTTGGTTAACTGCTCATGCTCAATGGTTGAGATCACATCACTGCTGCGCAGCCCGGCATCGAACTCGGCCATTTCCAGACGGATCTGCCGCTGCACCTCCCGGGCCACCGCAGGGGTGAAGGCTTCCTCGAAGCGCTGCTCCATCACCTCGGCCACCGTGAAGCCCCGAAGCCGCTGCACCGATGGGCTGACGTAGAGGTAGCGAAGGGTCTCGGCATCCAACGACCAGATCACCTCGTGGGTGGATTCGGTGATTTCCAGACGGGCCAGAGCGCAAACGCGAAGCCGAGGTAGGCCAGTGACACCAAGTGCAACCCCGGGGAAGGAGCGGGAGAATCCAGGAGCAGCCAAACAACTCCCTCCAACGCCTGCTGGGTGGCGAAAAGCAGCGGGATCAATGCCAGCGGCTGCCAGCGTTTTGGGTCCAGACCTTGGGTCACTGTGAGGCTCACGATCCCTACGGGGGCAAGGCCCATGGCCGTGACGAAGCTGGCTGTCGCCGAAAAACACATGTCCCCCTACTCGCGGTTCGGGGACCTACTGGCGACGGTCAGGCCCTTTGTAATTAAGGATGGCAGGATTTCCTATCCGGCAACGGCCTTTGGTACGGATGTTTGCAGGATCAGGGCTGCCCCGCAAATTGCAGGGGCGGTCTTCCGGCCGGTTTTCTTGGTTCTGACAGCTGATCCTGGCAGCACAGCGCCTGGGTTATCGGATCACCCGCAGGAGGCCATAGCCCATCCAGGCCTGGTCGTAATGGCTGGAGAAGGAGAAGCTGTGCCAGCTGTCGAGCCAATAGAGCTGGCTGTGGAAGCGCTCATCGGCCGGGCGAAATACCAGGCCTGAGGCGGTGGAAGTCGGAGTGGCAGCGGCGGCGGTCATGATTGGGCAATAGGGAGCTGGTGCAGGCGCGTGATCAGATCAGCGATGGAGTCGTCCTTGGCGGGATTGTCGCTGTTGCTCGACAGCTGGCGGCCCACCACATGGGCACCGAGATGAGCCAGCTGCAGCCTCATGGCCGTGAGCACGCCATAACCGGCGCCGGCGGAGTGGGTGGCGATCACCACAGGGCGGCAGTTGAACAGGGCCCGGAAGTCGCTGCCCTGCACTGACAGCCAGGCGATGGCGCTGGTGAGCACCGGCGGGATCGAGCCGTTGTATTCCGGCGAGCAGATCACCCAGCGCTGAGCGGCAGCCAGCTGGGCCTCCAACGCCGCCAACCCTGGCGGTGTGCCTGCGGCCTGGGCTCGCGGGGTGAACAGAGGCAGGTTGATGGTGGTTAGGTCGAGCACGGCAGCGCTGTGGCCCTGCTGGCGGGCGGCGGCTGCGAAGCGCTCGGCCAGCTGGAGGTTATGACCGTTGCTAGCGGCGATCACCAGCACATCTGTGGAGGTTGAGGTACTCATGGCTGGGGCTCCAGGGTGAGCTAATCGGTATAGACAGCGTGGTCGGTGCTGAAGAAGCTGGCGAGATCCTGGGCATTGAGGGGCGCCAGCGGATCGTGCCCGAGGGCATGGCGGCGGCCGTGTGGGCAGCCAGCTACGCCGAGCGTCAGTAGGACTGTCCAACTGAATCGGTCGTGCCAATGCATGCTCGCTATTTCAATGCACTGGATGCATAACGTTGCGGCTCAGCGCACTGGAAGGGCAACTTGAGTTGCACGCAGGAGTGTCGATGAAACCGCCCTGGCTCTGGCTGCCGCTTGCACTCACCGTGGCCAGTGCATCGGCCCTGGCCCAGCAGCCGGTGCAGCCCCTCCCGAAAGTGGGCGGTTGCCCGCTGGGGTACTACAGCTCTGGCGGCTACTGCGTGCCCAGCAGCAGCGGCAACACCCGGGGCGCCATAGAGAAGAGCGGCAACTCCTGCCCGCTGGGGTTCTACTCATCTGGCAACTACTGCCTCAGCAGCCCCAGTAACGACCGTGAGGCGATTCAAAAGAGCGGCAAGGGATGCCCGCTGGGTTGGTATTCATCAGGCGGCTATTGCGTCAAAAGCCGTTGATGCCTGTCCTGCTGGCAGTTCTATGTTGCAGATCTTGCTGAGCTGCCGTGCCCCAGAGCGAGCTACTGCGGTTCTTGGCCCATGTGAGGGCTGATCCAGCCCTGCGGCAAATGATGGCTGATGCCCTTACCGCTGATGAGGTGTCGCTGCTGGCCCAAGAGCGGGGCTTCCTGGTCTCTGGCAGCGACATCCTGCGCTTCCACGGCCAGTCGGCTTCTGGTATCCGCATCAGCCGGATCGATCACCCTGGCGAATATCCCGGCCGCTACTACTGAGTGCCCTTTAGCCCGCGATCACTACATACAAAACAAAACCCCCAAGGTTGGCCCCGGGGGTCGTCGTGTCCTCACACGCTGGAGCGTGGAATGGGCTGGCGAAGCTGCTGACGTTGGCACCTGGGGCCATGCATTCCAGGTGTGGGGCGAATGATCCTCCTGAGGGCACCTGCGGCGGTGCGGCTGGAGTGTCGATCAGTCAGGCGCACAAGGTGAGCTGCACTGGGGAATGCTGCTCTCTTGCCCGGCTGAACGACCCGCCCACTAATAAATAAAGACTGTTGGAGCAGGGGCCTGTAGTCAGCGTGCTTCTGGAACCTGGCGGGGTGGCGTGTCGTCCATGTTGGGCGCCTCCTGGGTCGGTGACTTTCAGGAAAGATGTCACTCCTGGGCTGCCACTCAGGCGGCCTGCATCAACGTTAACTCCAGGGCCAGTTCGTTCTCTTCCGGTGGCTTGTTAATCCACACTTCTTCGGGTTGGCGCCA
>NZ_JAGQCQ010000176.1:0-7720 GCF_024346275.1 Cyanobium sp. BA20m-p-22 | reverse complement strand
AGCACTGCTTTGCCCCTTCAGGATGCTTGAGGTCTTGTGCTCCTTATGGCAAAGCAAGTTCGTCTAACCCTCGCCAAGGCACTCGCTAAGGCAAATCTGCGTAGGGCAGAAGCGGGTGAGAAGGCAATCACGATGAATGGTCTGGCAGTCGCGGCAGGGGTGGCAGCGACCACCATCACGCGACTGGCACGGAACGATCAGAAGGCGGCATCAGCACTTTCCCTGGATTTGGCGGGGAAGGTGGTGACGGTGCTGGATTGTGGGATTGAGGATTTGTTGGAAGTTGTTGAGATCCCCTGATCAATCTGCCAGTTTATCTTCTATAAGATCCCAACGGTTTTCATATTCGCTCACATCCCAACCGTTAAATGCCTTAAATGGAGGAAGGGCGACCACTCTTATTGAACTGTCTTCGTGCGCTCTGCCATCCCTCCCAGTAGTAGACAACCACTGTTCATGGCACTCCATGATGTTGCGAGACATCACCGAAGCAGGAATGATAAAGTATTGAAAATGACTATCCGACTGAGGCGTAGGGATTCCCCCAAGAACCCAAAAGAAGTTTTCCATATAAGGTTTTTCTGCCTTTCGACCAACGCTACATGTTTTGCCACCAGGAATAAATGTCTTGACCTGGATGTGAACAAACCTGGTTCCCTCAATATTGCTACAGAGGATGTCTGTGTTGGGGGTGTCGCCAAGCGTCACCACAGCAGAATATCCCCTCCTACAAAGTTCACCAGCGATGAAGAACTGACTGGCGTTGCCCCTGGTGCTTTTCTCTTTAGCGATCTTTTCTTTTGGCATATCAAGTCTCCATTTCCAAGAAGAAATCCTCATCCATTCTCTGGATCACAAATGTCTGTTTTGTGGAAACTCCAATGCCATGCTTGAGCATCAGTTCAGACATCCTTTGACCATCAACGAGAACGATTCGCCTATCGGTCAATGTTCTTACATATTCCTGTGCTGGTTGAGCAAAAGTTGAGGTAGTCATGATGACTCCCTTGGATGCGCCAACCCCTGCCAACGCACCCACAAATCCCTGAATGACTGGTCTTCCTACGGATCCTTCCCATCGTTTCGCCTGGATGTAGATCCGATCCAGACCCAGATGATCCTGGTTCACAACTCCATCAACACCACCATCGGCACCACGAGCGACACCTTGAACATCTGCCATCGAACCGCCATATCCCATTCCCACAAGCAGACGAAGCACTAACTGCTCAAAACCTTGAGGGGGCAACTGCTTAACTCGATCTAAAACTTCAACTTGGAGTTCACGCTGAATCTGCCCTACTCCTTTTTCGATTTGCTCCTCAGGCGTGAGTTGGTCGTCAATGACGTCAGCAGGAATCGGTGCCTCCTCGTCATTGCTGGATGAACCCAAAAACTGATTGAACTGCTCGTATGATTTCAGGAACTCGACATCGATTTCGGATGGGTGGTTCGCAAGCAGTTTCTTCCCTGTTTCGCTGATGGCATAGGTTGCTCGTCGTGGGCGATCAAGTAAACCTGCTTTGAAGAGATAAGTTCTTGCCCAACCCATTCGATTGTCAAAAGCACTTTGGGTTCCACTGGGAAGGCGCTCACTCAATGCTTCGACAGTCAACCCAAGGTTTTCCGCCACCTCATCTCGCATCTGCTTGGTTGTCATCTCATTCCTGCTGCCCATGACATTGAGCAGAGGAAGCATGAGTGTGTGATAAGGAGGAACAGTGTTCATTAGGGCACCTCTCCTGACTGAAGGGCACCACTTTGGGTCAAAGCATCAGCAACAACCGCCTGAATCTTGTTGCCCAAATCTTCTCTCGACCATTCCTCAGAGATCATTTCGGTCTGCTGGAGCACCAAGTCAATCGCTGCTGGTTCCTGATCGGGTGGGTATCTATATCTTCTTAGCAATGCCTTGATAAGAGTTCGCAATCGTGCCCGAACGTTTTCCTTGTATTGCCAGTCGATGCTGAGGTTGCCCCTTAGTTTTTCTGCCAGTTCCCGTGCCATCTTCATCAGCACCTCATCCCCCATCAGATCTTGTGCTGACTGGTTGTTCGACAGGGCGTCGTAGAAGGCAACTTCAGCAACAGACAACCCCATCGCCGCCACTTTCTCTGCTTCATCACGGAACTGCTTTGCCATCGCAATCAGTTCTTCGATCACCTGCGCCGCTTCGATGGAGCGGTTGGCATATTTGTTCAGGGATGCCTGGAGCAGTTCACTGAATCGCTTCTGTTTGACCACGTTGGTCTTAAAGCGTGTCTGAACCTCTTCCCTTAGCAACCGCTGGAGCAGTTCAACCGCCAGGTTCTTCTGGGGAATCTTGCTGACCTCTGCCAGGAACTGATCCGACAGGATGCTGATGTCTGGTTTTTCAAGACCTGCCACCTTGAAAACATCGGTGATTCCATCTGCTACCAGGGCGTCAGACATTAGTTGACGCAACTCAAAATCAACATTTTTAGGGGCACGACCATCTCCTCCACCATCTCCATCACCTTTGACCAGTGGTGCTCGGATCGCCTGAAGGAAGGTCACCTCAGGGTCGAGTGCCATTGCTTCATCAAGGGTTCCGCACAGGGCAAATGCTTTGGTCATTGCCAGCACGGTGTCGCAATACCGCTGCTTGCCATCTGAAATCGCCAAGATGTGATCCAAGCAGTTGGGCAACAGTGCCATTGCTGTCTTGGGATCGGTGAATCCACTCCAGTCGAGGGGGTGAAGCAGGTCACGGGCAACCTGGAGTTTCTCCTTGAGAATCCGTAGTGCCTGATCAACATCCAGTTTGATTTTTCCTTTGCCCTTGGATGCTGTGTAGGTCGAGAGTGCTTCCTTGAGTTGGGGGGCGATGCCGATGTAATCGACCACCAGACCGCCTGGTTTGTCTTTGAAGACCCTGTTCACTCGGGCAATCGCCTGCGCCAGGTTTGCCCCCTTCATCGGTTTATCCACATACATCGTCGCCAGACAGGGAGCGTCAAATCCCGTCAACCACATATCCCGCACCACCACGATCTTGAGCAGGTCGGCAGGATCTTTGAACCGTTTCTCCAGATCCTTTTTCTGCTGCTTGGTGGTGTGGTGGGGTTGGAGGTATTGCTCATCCGATGCCGATGCCGTCATCACCACCTTGATGGCACCTTTTTTCGGGTCGTCGTCGTGCCAGTCGGGGCGTAGGGCAACGATGGCGGCATAGAGGCGAGCACAGATATCCCTGCTCATCGCCACCACCATCGCCTTGCCTGGTTGAGTGCGTGAGCGTTGCTCAAAGTGGGCAATCAAATCTGCTGCCACCTGCTTCAGGCGTGGTTCAGCACCCACCAGTGCTTCCAGTGCTGCCCACCTGCTCTTTGCCCGTTCAGCAGCAGGAATGTCGTCTTCATCTGAGAAGAGGTCATCTACCTGCTCATCCACCTGGGGCAGCAGCGGTTCCTTCAGCGCCAGTTTTGCCAGGCGGGATTCGTAGTAAATCGGCACCGTGGCACCGTCTTCCACTGCCTGCTGAATGTCGTAGACAGAGACGTAGTGCCCAAAGACCGCTTGGGTGTCACGGTCGTCTTGGGAGATGGGTGTTCCCGTGAAAGCGAGGAAAGTTGCTTGGGGCAGAGCATCTCTGAGTGCCTTTGCCAACCCGTATTTGATCTCCCCTGTCTTGGTGTCAAAGCGACCCTTGAACCCGTATTGGGTGCGGTGCGCCTCGTCGCAGATCACCACGATGTTGTGGCGCTCGGTCAGGGCAGGGAACTTGTCTTCATCGGGTTCGGTGGCGAACTTCTGAATGGTGGTGAAGATGATGCCGCCGCTGGGTCGGTTGCCAAGTAGTTCCCTGAGTTCTTGGCGACTGTCTGCCTGCTTAGGGGATTCACCCAGCAGATCTCCCGCTCCAGCAAAGACCCCGAACAGTTGCCCATCGAGGTCTTGGCGGTCGGTGACCATCACCAGGGTGGGGTTCTCCAGTCGTGGATCGGTGAGCAACTTGCCCGCCAGACACGCCATCTCGATGCTCTTGCCAGCACCTTGGGTATGCCAGACGACGCCACCTTTTTTATCGCCATCTGGTCTGCTTGCTTTGACCACTCGCTCCACTGCTGCCCTGACGGCGTGGAACTGGTGGTAGGCAGCGATCTTCTTGATGATCTGCCCGTCTTCCTCAAACAGGCAAAAACGACGAACAAACTCCAGCAGACGCCCTTTGTCGAAGATCCCCCGAACCAGGGTCTCCAGATCACGGTGAGCACCCAGCGGATCGAGGTGGTTCTCGCCTTCGATGGTGCGCCAACGTTGGAACCGTTCCCGATCAGCACTCAAGGAACCCACCCGTGCCTGGATGCCATCGCTAATCACCAGCAGCACGTTGGGCGTGAACAGGTCGGGGATGTCTTGCTTGTAGGTCTGGAGTTGGTTGAACCCTGCCCAGATGTCTGCCTTCTCATCGGCAGGGTTCTTGAGTTCGATCACTGCGAGAGGCAGACCGTTCAGGTAGACCACCACATCAGGGCGGCGGTTGTGCTTGGTGCCCTGGATTGCCAACTGGTTCACCACTAACCAGTCGTTTGAGGCGGGATCGTCAAACCCGATGACCTTGAGACGAATGCCGACCTGCTGATTTCCATCCATATAGGTGATGGGCAATCCCTGGGTCATCCAACGGTGGAAGTTGCGGTTGGATGCCAGAAGACCAGGCACATTGGGGTTTGCCAGTTGGAGCACCGCTGATTCGATGGTGCCCGCTGGAACTTCTGGGTTCAGGCGCTGGAGTGCTGAGCGCAGACGCCCAGTGAGGATGACCTGCCTGAAGTCAGTGCGTTCTGGGGTGGTGCCGTCAGGTGCGAGATCTGGAGCAAAGGCATAGGCATATCCGAGTTCCTTGAACCACTCAAGACACTGCTGCTCCAGATGGTCTTCTGTGATGAGTGCCATCAGATGCCAACCTCCTCAAGCATCTTCTCGGCATCAGGGATTCGGATTTCACCAGAGATGAGTTTGGGGAGAAGGGCATCACGAAAATCAGACAGGCAATGAGTTTCCTGTTGACCACACTTTATTGAGGAGAATATTGGCGCAGCAGTATCGCAAAATGCCCGAGCAATGGTCTCAGGTGGCACCACAAGCGGCATATCTCTAAGTATTTGCGAGTTAACCGCCGTGGCAATAGACGATGTGCTGCCGAGCGAATGGTAATCGTATTGAGACAGGAGGCAGTATGTGTATTCAGACCCTACACCCTTTGTCAACGATGAAAAATGAGCAATCGCTTCGTTGGTAAGCATTTCGCTCCCAGTGATGGCGACTCTTCCTATTGTGAGTTTGAAACTCAAGACAGCAGTATCTGGCGGCACGATTTTTACATTGAACTTTTCGACCGCCTCTCTTGTAAGACTTTCAGAAGTTCTATCGGCGTATACCCCTACTTCACCCAGGTCTCGGATTGACAACCAAGGCATATCAACTTTGCTTGTGGAGAACCACTGAGATTCTTTTCTTGGGGGTGTCTTGCCTATCGAAACATCATATTGCTTGCCTGCTGACTGAACAATCCACCCACTCGGAATCTCACCCAGTGCCGAATCCTCAAATGAATCGGGGAACAGGTCGCTGATTTCCACTGGCAATCCAGTTGAGCGACCTTCTGCCTTCGCTCTGACTGGATCGAAATCCACAAACCACGACTTGAAGAGCGCCTTTGCCATCGCCTCCAAGGTTTCATTGGTTTTGCGGTTCAGTTCGATCTTGTCGTCAAGGGTGGCAAGCAAATAACCGATACATTTCTGCTCTTTAAGGGGTGGAAGCACGACTTGTAAGCGGTCGAGTATTTCATTGTTCAAACTCGCCCTGGTCGACATTGTCGACATAGCATTCACGCTTTGCCTAAAGTGTGTAGACCTGAAATAGTATCGGGCGTATTCGGGCGCAATAACATCAGAACTCTTAGGTCTTAGTCGCTTCGTAAACCCATTGAAAGTTGCATTGGGATAATCCTTGAGGGCGACGCTGCTCATCCCAAGTTCATCCATTGTCTCGCTTGTGCGAGTCAGGAAAAGGTCACCCCGCTTTATTGAGCAACGGTTCTGCTCCTGTTGCGTCGACCTGACGAGTTCATTCAGAACATTTGGAACTGCTGAGTTGTAGAACACATCCTTGAATCCCAAGAAGGGATGCCCAGATCCAAACTCAGAGCGTGGTTTTGAAAGACCTGAGCAGTATTCATAGACATCTCCCAGTAAAAGCGTTTTCCATTCAGAACTCATATCCCAACCTCCTCAGATTCTCGGCAATCTGCTGATCCAACTTCGCCCCCTCTTCCTGCTGCTGCTTGAGTAATCCAGTGAGGCGTTTCATCTTCTCCTCAAATGGTTCTCCATCATCTTCAACATCTGCCGCCCCCACATAGCGACCTGGCGTGAGCACAAAACCATTCTTCTCGATCTCCTCTAACTTGGCGTTGTAGCAGAAACCAGCGACATCCTCATAAACATCAGACACCTCACCATCACCACGCCAAGCGTGAACGGTGTCTCCAATCTTGGCAATATCCTCATCAGTTAATACTCTCTCAACCCGTGTCTTCATTGTTCCCATCTGGCGGGCATCAATAAACAATGTTTCTCCACGGCGATCACGACCACGCTGGGTCTTGTCATTCGTCAGAAACCACAGGCAAACAGGAATCTGAGTATTCAGAAACAGTTGCCCAGGCAGTGCCACCATCACCTCAACCACATCACCACGCACCATCGCTTCTCGGATCTGCCCCTCACCGCTTTGGTTGGAACTCATTGATCCATTCGCCAGCACTACACCTGCTTCACCACCAGGTCGTAGTTTCCAGAGCATATGTTGTAACCACGCATAGTTCGCATTACCTATGGGTGGTCGCCCATAAACCCAGCGTGGATCACTCTCATATTTCTCCCCGCCCCAATCCGAAATGTTGAATGGTGGGTTGGCAAGGATGTAGTCAAACTTCTGATCGGGGAACTGATCTCTGGCAAAGGTGTCAGCAGGTTCCTGACCAAGATCCGCAGCAAACCCACGGATCGCCAGGTTCATCGCTGCCAGGCGCCAAGTTGTTGGGTTGCTCTCCTGCCCGTAGATCGAAGCGTCATCCCGCTTGCCCCCGTGCGCTTGGATGAACTTCTCGCTCTGAACGAACATTCCGCCTGAACCACAGCAGGGGTCATAGATCCGACCTTTATGGGGTGCCAGAACAGCAACCAGCGTTTTGACGACGTGAGCAGGGGTATAGAACTGACCGCCCTTCTTGCCTTCTGCGCTGGCGAACTGACCGAGGAAGTATTCGTAGACCTCACCCAGCACATCACCTGATCGCTGGTCGTCGGCAAATCCAATGGTGGAAATCAGATCCACCAGTTCACCTAGTCGCCCTGGTTCCAGTTGGGCGGCACCAAACCGCTTATCCAACTTGCCCCGCAGCGTTGGGTTCTCGTTCTCGATGGCAACCAGTGCCTTATCGATCAGTTGACCAATATCAGGTTGCTTTGCCCGTGCCCGTAGCGATTCCCAGCGAGCATCAGCAGGCACCCAGAACACATTCTCCTGGGTGTAGTAGTCACGGTCTTCCAGTGCTGCCTGGTGGTCGGCAGGGTCATCACCAACGAAGTTGTCAGAGTCAGGGTCGCTGACCATCAGCAGCACCTTGCCTTGCTGGGCAGCAAAGGTGTCTGAGATGTATTTGAGGAAGATCAGACCCAGAACCAGA
>NZ_JAGQCQ010000175.1:0-7739 GCF_024346275.1 Cyanobium sp. BA20m-p-22 | reverse complement strand
GCGCCAGCCTCAGCGCCCGCCGCACGGCGGCGGCCCACGTGATCTTCAACCTGTTCACAGCGGTCGGGGCCTTTCTGCTGCTGCCTGCCTACCTGGCCCTGCTGCGGCTGGGCTGGCCGGCCCTGATCGAGCGGGACCCGGAATTTGGCCTCACCGCCTTCCACAGCGGCTTCAACCTGCTCGGCGTGCTGCTGGTGCTGCCATTCACGGCGCCTTTCGCCGCGTTGATCCGGCGGCTGGTGCGGCCGGGGGAGGGCCGCCTGATCGACGATCTGGCCGACACGCCTCCCGCCAATCCCGCCGCCGCCATCAGCCAGGCCCGCCACTCCCTGGAGCCGTGCCTGCTGGAACTGCTCCAGCTGCTGCGCGATGGGCTCGGCAATGGCAGGCTCGGCCAAAGCGCCCAGCGCCTGGTGGTGCTCCAGGCCGACCTGGACCGACTCGAGCTCTACCTCGACCAGATCCATCTGGCTCCGGCTCCCTCGCCGGTGCAGGCCGAGGGGGTGGTGGTGGAGCCTGGCAAGGCGCTTCTACACCTGTTGCATGGCCTGGATCACTTGCAGCGCCTGCATGAGCGCTGTGAGGAGGACCAAGACCGCCTGCGCACTGCCGCCACCAGCGCAGGCCTGGGCAGCGAGCGCAGCCTGCTGCTGGAAACCCTGGACCAGCTGCCCGAGTTGGTGCAACAGGGCCGCTGGCCCCAAGCCAGCGACCTGGCCAGCGCCAGCGCCCAGGCCTTGCATCGCCGCGTGGCTCCCTACCGCCAGGAGGTGCTGGCGGCGGTGGCCCGGGGTGAACTCGACCTCGATGCCGGCACGGCCCGGCTGGAGGCGATTCGCTGGCTACGGCGGGTGAGTCAGCACCTGGAGCGGGCCTGCTATCACCTCGGCGCGATCGGGGCGTCAAGCTGAAGCCGCCAGGGCAGGGTTTCCCCGGCATGGAAGGGCACCAGCTCGACGGCGGTGCCGGCCGCGTCGTTGAGATGCAGTTGGCGGGGCACCTCCAGCGGCTCGCGCACCAGGCTGATCTGGCCGGGGTTCAGCGGTAGCCCATAGAAACGGGGTCCAAACTCCGAGGCGAAGGCCTCCAGTTTTTCCAGGGCGTTCTCCTGTTCAAACACCGCCGCGTAGCTCTCCAGCGCAAATGGGGCATTGAAAATGCCAGCGCAGCCGCAGGCCGCTTCCTTGGCAGTGCGGGCGTGGGGTGCGGAATCGGTGCCCAGGAAGAACTTCGGATTGCCGGAGGTGGCGGCGCCCCGCAGGGCGATGCGGTGCAGTTCCCGCTTGGCCACCGGCAGGCAGTAGAGGTCGGGCCGCAGGCCGCCGGCAAACATGGCGTTGCGGTTGATGTGCAGGTGGTGGGGCGTGATCGTGGCAGCAAGGTTGGCCGGGCCCGTGCGCACAAAATCGACCGCATCGATGGTGGTGATGTGCTCCAGCACCACCTTCAGGCCCGGATGGCGCCCCAACAGGGGCTCTAGGTGGCGCTCGATGAATACCGCCTCCCGATCAAAAATGTCGATATCGGGACTGGTTACCTCGCCGTGGATCAGCAGGGGCATGCCGATCCGCTCGAGGGTGTCGAGCACCGGGGTGAGGCCCTCGATGGCAGTCACCCCGGCGGCGGAGTTGGTGGTGGCGTTAGCGGGGTAGAGCTTGCAGGCCACCCAGGCGCCCTCGCCAAAGCCCAGGGTGATTTCGGCAGGGTCGATCGCATCAGTGAGATAGGCCGTCAGTAGGGGTTGGAAATCGCAGCCATCGGGCAGGGCCGCGGCGATGCGCTGGCGGTAGGCCGCCGCCGCCGCCACGGTTGTGACCGGCGGGCTGAGGTTGGGCATCACGATCGCCCGGGCGAACTGGCGCGCCGTGGCCCTGGCCACCGCCTGCAGCATCGCTCCGTCGCGCAGGTGCACATGCCAGTCATCGGGTTGGCGCAGGCTGAGCCGCTGGCTGGACATCGCGAACGGAAACGGGGAGATGATCTGTCGCAAGGTGACAGGCTGGCAGGGATTGGGTCCCTGCCTAATAGATCAGGTAAATGGCACCCAGCCCGAGCTGAACCGGCAGCCTTTTTTATGGTCCACCACCAGATTCTGATTGTTGGCGGCGGGGCTGCCGGCATAACCGTTGCCGCCCAGCTCAAGCGGGCCAGGCCATCGCTGGATGTGGCGATCCTGGAACCTTGCAGCGATCACTACTACCAACCCGGCTGGACCCTGGTGGGGGCTGGGGTGTTCAGCTTCGAGGAGACCCGCCGCGCCGAGGGCGACCTGATTCCCGCAGGCGTGCACTGGATTCGGGACGCGGTGGCCGGCTTTGATCCGGTGAATAACCGGCTCAGCACCGTTGCAGGCGCCACGCTCAGCTACGGGGTGTTGGTGGTGGCAACCGGACTCAAGCTCTGCTGGGACAAGGTCAAGGGTCTGCCGGAGGCCCTGGGCCACGGTGGAGTCTGCAGCAACTACAGCAAGGATCACGCCGCCTACACCTGGGAAACGATCCGGGCCTTCAAGGGCGGCCAAGCCGGGTCAGGGCAAGCCGGGTCAGGGCAAGCCGGGTCAGGGCAAGCCGGGGCAGGCCAGGCAGTGTTCACCTGTCCGTCGATGCCGATCAAGTGTCCGGGCGCGCCCCAGAAGATTGCCTATCTCGCGGCTGATCTGTTCGCGAAAAAACGTCTGCAGGCCCGGGTGATCTATGCCACCGCCACCCCAGGCATCTTCGGGGTGCCCACCTATGCGGCGCCGCTGCGGGAGGTGGTGGCGCGCAAGGGCATCGATGCCCGCTACAACCACGTGCTCACCGAGGTGCGCGCGGCCAGCCAGGAGGCGGTGTTCCGTGTGAGTGAGGGGGAGAGCAGTCGCGAGGAGGTCGTCCCCTACGCAATGCTGCATGTGACCCCGCCGATGGCGGCTCCCGATGTGGTTGCGAGCAGCCCGCTGGCGGCGCCGAGCGGGTTTGTGGAGGTGGACAAGTTCAGCCTGCAGCACCTGCGTCACCCGAATGTGTTCTCCCTGGGCGATGTCAGTGGCCTGCCCAACTCCAAAACCGCAGCGGCGGTGCGCGGCCAGGCGCCGGTGCTGGTGGCCAATCTGCTGGCACTGCTCGACGGCCAATCCCTGGCGGCGGCCTATGACGGCTATAGCTGCTGCCCGCTGATCACTGGCTACGGCACGGCGATCATGGCCGAGTTCAACTACGACCAGCAGCCAGTGCCCTCCTTCCCGCTTGATCCCACCAAGGAGCGCTGGAGCATGTGGTGGGTCAAGCGCAGGCTGCTGCCCTCCCTCTATTGGAACCGCATGCTCACCGGCGCCCAGCACGAGCGGCGCTTCATGCCCGGCATCAAAAGCAACTCCCGGGTGCGTCCCTAGCGCTCGCTGCCAGGCAGGCCCTGGCCATCTGGCCCTCCTCGTCGGCGGCGACCTGCACCAGTTTGAGCGGGCCGAGCCAGCCGAGCGCCTGCCGCAGTTCCTCCACCAGGGCCCCATCGTGCTCGCCGATGCCGCCGCTGAGGGCGATCGCATCCACGCCGCCGAGGCTAGCTGCCATCGCCCCAATTCCCTGCAGCAACTGGTGGCGAAATACGCCGATGGCCAGCTGGGCGCCGGCGTGGCCGGCTGCCGCCGCTTCCCGCAGGATTCGCATATCGCCGCTCAGCCCGGAGAGCCCCAGCAGCCCACTTTGGTGGTTGAGGGCCTGCTCGAGCTCCTGGGCCGTGAGCCCAGCCCGCAGTTGGTGCAGCAGCACACCGGGATCGAGGGAGCCGCAGCGGGTGGCCATCACCAGGCCATCGAGGGGGGTGAAGCCCATGGTGGTGGCAATGCTGATCCCATCGCGAATGGCGCACAGGGAGCAGCCTGCGCCCAGATGGCAGCTGATCAAAAGGGGCACCCGCACCACCTCGGCCACGTGCTGGTGGTTGAGGCCGTGGAAGCCGAACCGCCGCAGGCCGGAGGCGCGCCAGGCCTCGGGAATCGCGTAGGTGCTGGCCTGGGCGGGCAGGGTGCTGTGGAAGCCCGTGTCAAAGCAGACCCATTGGGGCGGAGTTTCCAGGACGGTCTGCAGCCAGCTGATCAGTTGCAGGGCGGGCCCGTTGTGGAGCGGGGCGAGGGGAATCAGTTGGCTGAGGTCCCGGATGACGGCCGGGGTCAGCAGGGTGGCCGTGCGGTAGGCGTCGCCGCCATGCACGAGCCGATGCACCACCAGCTGGATGCGGCCCTGCCAGGGCGCCAGCTTCTCCTTGATCCAGTGGGCGACCGGCCCGGGCAGCTCGAGCTCGCCCTTGCCCAAAGGGCATTGGTGCTGCTGGAGGGGCCGTTGCTGCTGATCGAGCAGGCTGAGCTTGAGGTTGGAGCTGCCGGCGTTGACAGCCAGAACCACCCCTGGCGCCGGGGTCACTGGCCCCTCAGCCATGCACCCGCCTGCCCTCCCGCAGCAGCTCGGATGGACGGATGCCATATACGCTGTGGAAGTCGCGGCTGAAGGCAGGGAGGCTGGCAAAGCCAAACCTGGCCGCGATCCCAGCCACGCTGTCGCCGGGGCCGGGCTTGAGCAGCTGTTGCCTGGCCAGGTCGAGGCGTTGGCGCCGAATCCATTGCATGGGGCCGCAGCCGAAGCGCTGGCTGAAGGCCAGCTGCAGGTTGCGCCGGGAGTAGCCGCTGCGCTGCTCCAGCTGGGTGAGGCTGATGGGTGAGCGGAGATTGGCCTGGATCCACTCCAGCAACTCCTCAAAGATCCTTTGTCTTGTGGAGAAATCGCCGCGCTGGTTGCCGCTCAGAGACTGCTGCGCCAGTTGGGGGCAGAGAGCCAGGGCCAGAATCCGGTAGATGAGGTCGTCGAGCTGAAGGAGCCCCAGCTCGCCCTGCTGTTCCAATCCCGGTGCATCCAGCAGGGCAAAGGCTCGGTGCAGGGTGCCGAGCAGTTCGCGCTGCCGCTCCCCCCGCAGCGAGAGCACCTGGGGGCGCTGCAGATCGGCGGCGAAGCGACGCTCCGAGATTCCCACTCCGCCGATGGTGGCGGCGGTGGTTTGCAGGCGTTTGAGATCCACATGCAGCACCAGCCCGTTGTAGTGATCGGTGTTGTAGCTGTAAGCGAAACCGGGATTGAAATACAGTGGCGCCTCGCCATGGATGCTGTGGCTGTGGCCGTCCACCGTGTAGGCGGCGCCTCCGGCGTAGCAGATGTTGATGGCACCCACGCCGGGGTTTTCGCCGATGCAGCCATGGATCGGGCTGGTGTAGCCGGAGGTGAGGGTGAGCTCGCCGGCCTTGGCGGTGCTGGCCCGGTGCAGGAAGGGATTGGCCCGGGCATCCCGGGGCGCAAATTCCAGCACCGGGAAGTGCTGGGCCAGCTTGGTCGCCAATCCCTGGGGGGCGGTATCCACAACCGCCTGCTGGTCGTGAAACACCAGCGGTAGGCGGGCCAAGCTGTTCAAGCCGGATCAAACCGTATGACTAACTCTAAACCAAGGGCCTAGCCATTCTCTTTCGTCGAATTCAGCAGGGCATCTTTGCTCTCCTTGAGCTCTTTCCAGATTCGCCTAATCTGGCCATAGGCCTGTTCCTGGCTCACCTTGCCGTTGCTCTGCAGGCCCACCACCAGCCCCACCCGCTCGGCGAAGGATTCGAGGTTCTGGTGGAACACCAGCCGCTGGGGGCTCCAGTCGTCGCCGTGATATGCAGAATGGGCTTCCATCGGTGAAGCCAGGGCGTTCAGCGCCGAATCCGGCTCCGGAGCAGGGGCACCGGATTTACCCGATCTGGCAGGGCTCACAGGCATCAAAACAGACTCGCCAATATTAGGGAGGCGTTAATTAAGAACCGGTGAAGACCCCAGCTGGTGTGGCCTGGGGCACGAACCGGTTTTGCTGCGGGTTCGAAGATCGGTTACTGCTGTGACTCCTTGCCATGGACCAGTCCTCCGCTGGTTGGTTGCCCCAGGTGGTGCTGTGCCTGCTGCTCCAGGCCAGCATTGTGGGTGGCGGCCAGGTGCTCAACCGCTGGTTGGCTCCCCCACCCCCCTCGCCGTGCTGCGCCCCACCCCTGGTGCTCTGAATTCCCACCTCCTCGAGGAGCGCCCCGCCAACCTGCCGGCCCACCTGTATGTGCAAGGGGGCAGGCACAGCAGCTGCTTCAGCGCCGTGTTGTTTGAGCGGGAAGGGCCGCGGCTGGTGCCGCTGGAATCCTGCCAAGAGCTCGCCCAGCTCCACCGGCGCGGCGATCCGATCTGGTTGCGGGTGATGGGTCTTGCGGATCGGCGGCAGGTGGAAGCCATGCTGGAGGTGCTCCAGGTGCCTCCGATGTTGCTGCCCCCCTTGCTGGAGGTGCCGCAGCGCTCCCGGGTCGATGGGCTGGATGGGGCCCTGCTCGTGGTGCTGCATCGGCTCAGCTTTGCCCGGGATCCCCTGCACCTGCTCAGTTCCCAGGTGGGCTTGCTGCTGCTGCCCAATCTCCTAATTACCTTTGAAGAGGCTCCGAGCGGGGAGTCGTTTCCGGCGCTCACCGCCTGGCTGGAATCCCGGGTGGGAGCGGCGGAACACCGGGATCTAGATGACATCCTCCACTTTCTGGTGGATGAACTGCTCGATGAGCTGTTTCCGATGTTGGAGCAGATCGCCAATCGCCTTGACGACCTGGAGGAGGCGGCCCTGCGGGACCCCAAGCCCAAGCTGCTGACCCGGGCCTTTGAGCACCGCAGCAACCTGCGCACGATTCGCAACCAGGTGTGGCCCCTGCGCCACCAGATCAGGGTGCTGCTGCGCCAGCGGCAACAGCTGCTGGGGGATGAGGCCCTGGTGGGCTTTCAGGAGATGGCAGAGCTGGTGGAGCTGTTGTTTGAAAATTGCGAGCTATTGCGGCATCAGTGCGATGCGATCACCCAGGCCTATGCAGCCAGCGTGGGCAACCGTATGAACCAGGTGATGAAAACGCTCACCATCCTTACAAGTATTTTTGCGCCCCTCACCTTCATCGGTGGTATTTACGGTATGAATTTTGCCGCCATGCCCGAACTCAGCTGGCGTTATGGATATCTCTATGCCCTGATTTTAATGGCGATGGTGGCCTTGATTCAGGCCTATTGGCTCTGGCGCCGTGGTTGGTTTCAAGACTGGACTGCCCCCCGCTGAGGGCCCAACCTGCAAAGCACAACCTGGCCTTAACCCCTTTTGAGCGCCCGGTCGCCCAGAGTTCTGGGGTGATGGCCAAGGTCATGCGCCCCATCCTGACTTTTTTCGCTCCGCTGCTTTTGTCACAGCTGCTGACGCCGCTGTTGTCTCAGCTGCCCTCAGTTGCGCAGGCGGCGCCGGAGCCGTTGCGTATCGGCGGCTCGAGCACCGTGTTCCCCGTGGTTCAAACCGCGATTGAGGCGTACCAGAAGGGTGGCGCAAACCGCCAGGTGCGTTTTGAGCTCAAGGAGACGGGCACCTCGGCGGGCTTCCGCCAGTTCTGCAGTGGGCAGCTGGTTATGGCCAATGCCTCCCGCCCGATCAGTGCCAAGGAGCTCAAGGCCTGCGCTGCCAAGGGAGTGTCCTTTCTGGAGCTGCCGATCGGCTTCGACGCGATCACCGTGGTGGTGAATCCAAAGAACAGCTGGGCTTCCCGGATATCCACCCAGGAGTTGGGGCGGCTCTGGAACCGGCAGGCAACCGGCAAGGTGACCCGCTGGAACCAGGTGAACCTGGATTGGCCCGATCGACCAATCCGCCTCTGCGGCCCGGGCAAGGATTCCGGCACCTTTGAT
>NZ_JAGQCQ010000174.1:0-7805 GCF_024346275.1 Cyanobium sp. BA20m-p-22 | reverse complement strand
CCAGTGTCCCTGGCCGGCTTATCGCTGCCTGGCGCTTCGGGGCGCTGGATCTGGTTCTGTCGGATTTCATCCTTGCTGAGCTGCGCCGCACCCTGCCCAGGTTGGTCCACCGTCATGGACTGACGCTTCCTGCCATCGATGATTTGATCGACTCCCTGGCGATTCTGGCCGACCTGGTGGAGCCGGAGGTTGTAGCGGAGAGCGACCTGACGGATCGCAACGACCTGCCGGTGCTCGGCACCCTGGTGGCGGCTCTGCGGCTCGGCTCGGCCCAGGCCCTGGTGACGGGCGACAAAGCCCTACTTGCCTTGCGGGGTCGCTACCCCATTTGCACCCCCGCGGAGTTCTGGGCGGAGCATGGCGGCCCCTGAATGGCCCACAGCACGCTGGCCCCTAGTGGCCAGTGCCTTTTGGCGTGCTTGCCAAGCGGCGGGGCCGGCGCACACGATGGGATAGCTAGTTGTTTTGACCTTTATGGCCGCCGAACGCTCCTTCATCGCCATCAAGCCCGACGGGGTGCAGCGGGGGCTGGTGGGGGAGATCCTTGGCCGCTTCGAGCGCAAGGGCTTCAAGCTGGTGGGCCTCAAGCAGCTCACCCCCAGCCGCGAGCTGGCCGAGAGCCACTACGGCGTGCACCGTGAACGCCCCTTCTTCGCCGGCCTGGTGGACTTCATCACCTCCGGCCCGGTGGTGGCGATGGTGTGGGAGGGCGATGGGGTCATCGCCAGCGCCCGCAAGCTGATCGGCGCCACCAAGCCCCTCGAGGCCGAGCCCGGCACGATCCGCGGCGACCTGGCCGTGAACATCGGCCGCAACGTGATCCACGGCTCCGATGCCCCTGAGACCGCCGAGTTCGAGATCGGCCTCTGGTTCACGGCCGCCGAACTCAGCGACTGGACCCCGGCAGATCAGGAGTGGCGCCAAGAGAGCTGAAAGGCTGGGGCCCGCTAGCCAGCGGGGAAGAAGCTGCTTGGCCAGATGCGATGCGCAGGAGCAGCACTATTCCCGCTGTTAGCCATGTCAATAATTGGAACGGTTGATAACCAGGCAGCCCGAGAAACAGGGAGACCGGGCCAGATAGACTAGTGGTAACCAATATTAAGAGAATCGTATTGCCGAGCGTGGGGCGCTTAAAAGTAATAAGCCAGCAACAAAGTAGCGCTGGATAGAGCATGATGTTGTCGTAATAGCCATGGTAAAAGAGCGTTGCTTCCGCAATGGCGCTGATCCCAGCAAGTTCTATCGAAATGCTGGCTTGCGCGAACCGAGCCCACAGCTTGCGGATGAATCTTGCTTGCCTTACTGCTATGTAAATGCTCCCAGCAATGGCGACGAAAATGCCGATCAAAGATGTTTTGAAAGAGTTCGATTCGCCCAGGCTTGAATTGGTAAGTGCTCCGGTTAGGTTGGGCGATAAGTCTGTAAAATGTTGCAGGATTTTCAGCCAGCTGGCAAGGAAATCGATTGGCTGTGTGCCGGTATTCCATAGGGCAACAACGCTGAGTCCAGCCAGAATGCCACTGCCAAGCCAGAGCCCTTTTCGATATTTGGGCAGCAGCAGCGGTAGGGCAAATGTGACAGCTATCTGAGGTTTGATCATGGCTAATACCCAACAAAGCCCGGCTTGACGTGGCTTTTGGCGTTGAAGCAGGAGCCATTGCAGGGTGTAGCCCCACGCATGCGGCCGAAAACTGACCAAGGGTCAAACAGAGATTGAGCTCCCGAATGGTGAGGGGTAAGAAGGCCCCAAGCCAACTGGCGGCCTTGCCCCATGGCCGGAAGAACGGAAACCCATCAAGCCAATGCCGGACCCATGAGCAACCACAAGCAACGCCTTGATACCGGCGCCAAACCTCCGGCTGGAGCGGCTCAATCAGGAATCCCTCCAGCCCTGTGAGTGCTCCGGCCTCAGCTGGCGGAGAACCTTGCCTCAGCTCGCCTGTCCGTTTTGCGGTGGCCCTGCCAGCTCGGTGGCTATGTAGGCGAGGAATCGCCGGTGGAGGGTGTTGGGTTCGAGGCGGAAAAGAGCTCCTGCTCGAAGCGCGCGATTCTGGCGTTGCTCTCTTGCAATTGCTTCAAGCGCTTCTCGCTCTCGAGCAGCCGTTTCTCGCTTTCGAGCGATCTGACCCTCAAGCGCTCGGTTTCTTGCTCGATGTCGTAGACGGGTCGCCAATTCAACGTCGCCAGCAAACGCCGCCAGGGCGGCAAGGTGGAGACATATTCCGATCTGGTTAGCTGTTTTGAGACGGCTGAGGCGGAGGAGGTTTTCATCGCCGTAGTTCGAAGTGAACGAGATCAGCAGCAGCAGCACACCGGCCGCGGCGTCAAACCAGGCAGCGCTGAGAGACTTTCAGATTGCATCAGCGTAACGAGGACGCGCCAGGCGCGATTCCTCCATAGTACGTCAGTACTGTCAGTTGTTCCTCCGTGTTTCCACGGTTTCTCCAATTTGCTGCGGAGATGCCGCCCCAGCTCCGCTGGATCACGCGCCATCTGTGGCTCACCTGTGTGCGCCCATGGTGATGTCAACGAATACCAGCAGGGCTCAGCCTGAATATCTCAACCTGAACAACTCAGCTCTGGAACCGTCCCCAGCCCCAGGGCTCCAGCAGGGCCCTGTCCTCCGCCTTGGCTGATCCGCAGATCACTCCTGCCACCAGTTCGGCAGTAATTGCGGCGAGCAGCACGCCGTTGCGGTGGTGGCCGGTCGCCAGCCATAGCCCCCGGATCCCGCTTGCCCCCAGCAGCGGCCCCTGGTCGGGTGTGCAGGGCCGGAAGCCCCACCAGCGCTCCATCGGCGGCCAGCCGGCAGCCTCTGGCAGCAGGGCTTCGAGGCCCTCCTGCAGCTGGCGCTGGCCCGCAGGCGTTAGCCCTTCGCTGAAACCCGCTTCTGGCTCGCTGGTGGCCCCCACCACCAGCAGGCCATCGGCCCGTGGCACCAGATAGGTGCCGGGCCCGAAGATCACCCGCTTCAGCGCCTGGCGCGGCGCCTGCAGCGACAGCATCTGGCCCTTGAGCGGAAATACCGGCAGCTGGGGCAGCAGCTGGGCGCTCCAGGCCCCGCAGGCCAGCACCGCCTCGGCGCATGGCAGCCGCTGCTGCTCACCTGCCGCCGTGCGTAACCGTATGGCCTCCAGGGCGCCGCCGCCGCCGCACTCGATTGCCAGCACCTCTGCACCTTCCTGGAAGCCCACCCCCAGGGCAACGCAGGCCCGCTCCAGGGCCCGCATCAGCTGGCGGCGGTTGTCGATCTGACCGTCCTGGCTAAACAGCAGCCCCGCCCGCCAGCTCGGGCCGATGCCGGCGATTTCCCGCTCCAGGGCCGCCCGCCCCAGGGGCTCGCCCCAGGCGGCCGTGGGATAGGCGTCCCGCTCCGCGCTGCTGCGGAAGGGCACCACGATGCCGCAGGGCCTCAGGCCGCAGGCCAGAGCGCTGTCGGCCTCGATCTGCGCCACCCAGGCGGGGATCCGCTCCAGGCTGGTTTGGGCCAGGGCCAGCAGGTTGCCACTGAGGCCCTCGGCATGGGGGGCGAGCATGCCGGCCGCCACGAAGCCGGCCGCTTCGCTGCGGCGCCGGCTGAGCACCTGCACGCAGCGGCCCCGGCGGGCCAGTTGGTGGGCGATCGCCAGGCCGATCAGGCCGCCGCCCAGGATCAGCACCGGTTCGCTGCTTTTGGGCCGGTTGGGGGAGCCGGTCATCGCTGGTGCCCGCGGCTTCAGGGATGATGGCAGGCCGTTGCAGGTCCATCAGCGATGGCCAGTTGGGCGCTCCACCTTGAGCTCGAGATCATCTACCGCGATGGAGCTTTAGGTGGCGATTTAGATGGAGAGGGCAGCGCTAGCTGCCGCCGGATCACCGTCAAGGCTGTGCAACTCGACGCCGCAGGCAACCCGGCCCTGCTTTCGGCCCACTGCAGCCTGAGCGGCAGTTTCCAGGATTTCGCCACCGACCGGATCGAGAGCTGCCTCGACCTGGCCAGCGGTGAGCCGGTGGAGGATATTGCGGCCCTGGCGCGCAGTCGCTACGCCCAGAGCCGGGCGGGCCGTCTCGAGAACCTGCGCCGCCAGTTTGAAGCCGAGCTCACCGTGCTGCTCAGCATGGGCCAGGCCGATGGCCTCTTCCAGCAGCGGGAGAAGGAGTTGATCGCCACTTACCTATGCAGCCGCCAGGGGGAGCTGCCGCCTGGTGAAGCCCTCAGGCCCCCCCAACTGGCAAGCCAGCTGGCCTGGCTGAAGCGGCCATCAGCCGAGGAGTTTGGGGCTGCGGTCGAGGCCCTGGCGGCAGCTGAAGGGGGGCTGCTGGCCGAACTTTTCGCCACCTGCCTGGCGGTGGCAGACGTCCGTGAGGCCCGCGAGGGCGGGGAGCAGCCTGCCCTCGATCTGCTCGAGGCCCGCTGGTTCGGCGGCCCAGGTGCCTGAGCCCGGCGCCGTTCCATAGGATTGCCCCTCTAGGGACCCGGGCATCAATGGCGACAGGGCAAGGCGAGTGGGAAGCCGTGATCGGCCTGGAAACCCACGTGCAGCTGGGCACCGCCAGCAAGATCTTCACCAGCGCCTCCACCAACTTCGGCGACGAGCCCAACACCCACATCGATCCGGTGGTGTGCGGGCTGCCGGGCACGTTGCCGGTGCTCAATCAGAAGGTGCTTGAGTATGCGGTGAAGGCCGCGCTGGCCCTCAATTTGCATGTTGCTGAGCACAGCAAATTCGATCGCAAGCAATACTTCTATCCCGACCTACCCAAGAACTACCAGATCTCCCAATACGACGAACCAATCGCTGAAGACGGCTGGATCGAGGTGGAGGTGGCCGAAAAGGGTAAGGACACCTACCTCAAGACAATTGGCATCGAGCGCCTGCACATGGAGGAGGACGCTGGCAAGTTGGTTCACGCCGGCAGCGACCGCCTGGCCGGCTCCACCCACTCCCTGGTGGATTACAACCGCGCCGGCGTAGCCCTAGCTGAAATCGTCAGCAAGCCCGACCTGCGCACCGGCCGTGAAGCGGCCGAATATGCCGCCGAGATCCGCCGGATCATGCGCTATCTGGGCGTGAGCGACGGCAACATGCAGGAGGGTTCCCTGCGCTGCGACGTGAATATCTCGGTGCGGCGCGGCCCCGAGGAGCCCTTCGGCACGAAGGTGGAGATCAAGAACATGAACTCCTTCTCCGCCATCCAGCGAGCGATCGATCACGAGATCCAGCGCCAGATCAAGGCCTATGAGGCCGGCGAGCCGGTGGTGCAGGAAACGCGCCTCTGGGACGAGGGCAAGCAGCTCACCCGCAGCATGCGCACCAAGGAGGGTGCCAGCGACTACCGCTACTTCCCCGATCCAGACCTAGGGCCGATTGAGGTGGGCGCCGAGCAGCGCGAAGGCTGGCGGGCCGAGCTGCCGGAGTTGCCGGCCGCCAAGCGCCACCGCTATGCCGAGCAGCTGGGCCTATCTATCTATGACGCCCGGGTGCTCACTGAAGAGCTGCCGATGGCTGCCTATTTCGAGGCTGCTGTGGCCGCTGGAGCCGATGCCAAGGCCGCCGCAAACTGGATCAGCGGCGATATCGCCGCCCATGTGAACGCCAACCGGCTCTCCTACACCGATCTGCCCTTGCGGCCTGAGCAGCTGGCCGAGCTGGTGCAGCTGATTGAGGCTGGTGTGATCAGCGGCAAGATCGCCAAGGAGATTCTGCCGGAGCTGCTGGAGCAGGGCGGATCTGCCAAGGCGATCGTGGAGCAGCGTGGCCTGGGCATGATCAGCGACCCGGCAGCGATCACGGCGGTTGTGGCGGAGCTGCTGGCCGCCCACCCCGCGGAGGTGGAAGCCTTCCGGGGCGGCAAAACCAAGCTTCAGGGCTTCTTTGTGGGCCAGCTGATGAAGCGCACCGGCGGCAAGGTGGATCCGAAGCTGGCTAACCAGATCCTCAATCAAATGCTGAAGGGATGAGCGACGCCAAAGTGATCAGTGTGTACCCAACCGACCAACACACTCTTCGCTGAACCGTTGACCCTGCCGATCAGCTGCCGAGCATGTGTTGCATCGGCTAAAATTGCAGCACAATGAGAGTCGCGGGTGAAAGAGCTCAACATTCGTGAGATGCGTGCCAGTCTCGGCCAGCTGGCAGAGTTGGTCGCGGAGACGAGCCGACCTTCGCCAACGTATGCCGTTGTTGGAGACTGCTTCTGCGGATCTGATCCGCGCTGAGAAACGTGCCTATCTCGATACCAGCGCGCTGGCGAAGTGGTATCTCAATGAGCCTGGTTCTGAGGCCTTTGTCGCCTTTTTGCAGGGGCTCAGTCCAGCTGTGATCAGTAGCCACAAAGTGGCTGATTTGGGAGTTTCGATTCTCGCAACTGCCGATGGGGTGATGGCTGATGCCGTCATGATCATGGGTCTGCAGGTTGTGCGGTTTTCAAAGAGCAATTTAACCGTTTGCTGGAAGTTCCTGGCGATGGCCTGTTTGGGCTCCACACGATTTCTTACTGAATCTGCCCCCTAACCGACACCTTCTCACCCCTCACCATCACTTGCCTGAGATGGGCGACGTTCTATTAAAAGTGGAGAACGTAAGCAAGCGGTTCTGCGGTGACGTGACCCCCTTTGCTGCTCCAGTTCCTATGAGAGCTGGTGGGGTGGTTAGGCCGCTTTCCATTGCTGGAGGACTTCCAGGGGCGTGCGCCCCTGGAGAGCCGAATGCGGTCTGTAGACTTTGTACTCGATTCGGTGCTGTTCTGCCAATAACTTTGCCTCTGGTAAAGATGAGAAGAGCTCAATATTCAAGAATTCATCCCTGAGCCTGCTATTAAACGACTCCACAAATGGATTCTCCCAGGGTGAACCTGGCGGGATGTATGCCGTTGCTGAACCACTGCCTGTGCACCACTCCTGCAATGCGTGGGCAATAAACTCAGGGCCATTGTCCATGCGCAGATGGGCAGGTGCTGGATACAGCTTGAGTAGCTCCTCGATCGTGTCGATCACTTCATAAGCCCTGCAACGTCGACCCACACGGATCGCCAGGCAAACGCGACTAAATTCATCCACCACGTTCAAGAACTTGAGGGCGCGGCCATCCATCGTCTGATCGAACTGGAAGTCGATTGCCCAGACGTGATGCGGGTATTCAGAGCGCAACAGCTCCCTGTCACCTCCAGCAGGCCGGGAGCGCTTGCGCCTGCGAGGCAGGGGCCTTTGGAGACCTTCCTCACGCCAGATCCGTTGCACTCGCTTGTGATTGACGCTCCAGCCATCCAGTCGTAGCCGCCGGTAGACGAGTCGACGGCCCCAACGCACATGGCGCCGGGCCAGCTCCCGGATCCGTCGTTTGAGCTTCTGCTCCTCGATATCTGCCAGCGGCACAGGGCGCCGCTGGGTATTGCGATGTTGACCTGTCAACCGGCATGCACGCCGCTGGGAAACCCGGAATCGATCCTGCAGAACCACGACGGCCCTGCGACGACGCTCCGGGCTTAGAAGTTTCCCTCGGCAAGCTCCTTGAGCATGGCTTTATCAAGCTCAGCATCTGCAAGGAGGCGCTTAAGGCGCGTGTTCTCCAGCTCAAGCTCCTTGAGGCGTTTGGCCTCTGTGGCCTTCATTCCCCCGTACAGATGCTGCCAGCGGTGGTAAGTCGCCGGAGAAACTTCCAGGGCTCGGCAGACGTCAGCAACGGCCTGGCCTTGGTTCAAGAGCTGCTCAGCGGTCCGCAACTTGCGGATGATCTGCTCGGGGCTGTGGCGTTTGACTTTCATGGGGCTTCTCCTGGCCAATTCTGGCCGGTAGGGAAGCTCTCATAAGGGCTGGCTCAGTTTCT
>NZ_JAGQCQ010000173.1:0-7816 GCF_024346275.1 Cyanobium sp. BA20m-p-22 | reverse complement strand
GGCCCAGGTGCAGCTCGCCCTGGCGGAAGGGGCGAGCACCACGGCGCTGGCGGAGGCCCTCGCCTGGCTGGCAAGCTCCGCCCACCCCAGCGTTGACAACCTCACCGACTGGCTGCTGGTGTCGGCCCTGCACATCGGCGGCGAGGCCCCAGAAGCCGTGCTGGCGGAGGCGAAAGCCGACGGGGTGACGGTACGGGTGGCCCGGGCCGCCGGCCAGAAATGCGAGCGTTGCTGGCACCACGAAACCGACATCGGCCGCCACCCCAGCCACCCCAGCCTCTGCGGCCGCTGCGTGGCCGTGCTGGAGCCCTGAGCAAAAACTGGCTATTGCCCCGGCCCATCTGCCAATCCCAAGGCCAGCTCAGAGCCAGGCTGGGGCTTGCAGGTAGGCCTGGGGATTGCTGCTGGCGGCCAACACCTGCTCGGCGGCGGGGTCGAGCGGGCCAGCCAGCAACTCGGCCGTAAGCAGCCGCACCCCCTCGGGCAGCAATGGCTGGTCGGGATCGAAACCGGTGGGGTGGGTGGTGCTGCTGGAGAAGCCGCGAAAGATCAGCAGCTCGTAGGGCTCCTCGAGCGCGCCCGCCGAATCGAGGACACCGCGCAGGCGCAGCACCCGATCAGGCCGCTCACGGCTGATCGCCTCCAGCCCAACAATCAGAGCGTTGGCGGCCAGGGCCATCAGAACTCTCCCGCCACCCGGCCCTGCTTGGGCAGCCGCACCAGCAGCCACTGCAGCAGCCCAACGCCGTAGGCCACCAACCCCACATAGCCGATGAAGGCTGCCACCCCAGGGGTCCAGGAGCCGCCGAACACAAAGGCAAACACCCCCACCAACTGCTGATGGAGCCCAAGGGGCGGCTGGATCCAGATGGAGCAGGCGGGCCGATCCAGGCCAGCGCTGGCCATGCAGCCCAGGGCTGTCGTGCTGAGGGCTGCCCCCAGCAGGCCCCACACCGTCAGGCTCCAGCGCCAGACGCGCAGGGTGAGGGGCAGGGCTCGCCAGGGAGGCATGTCTGCCAGTTCCTCGTTGAGATCCACCCAGAACCAGACACTCGCCACCACGAGCAACTGGGCCAGCACCGCCAGCAGAAAACCAAGGGGACGGCGGTCGGTCAGCAGGAGGGTGACGAGCAGCAGCAGGCTGGCCACCTTCCAATAGATGCCAAGCAGCCGCACCAGCGCCCCCTCCCGGCGCAGGCCAGCCCAGATCAGCAGCACCAGCGGCAGACCGATGCTGAACAACATGGCCACTCGGACGTCGAGCCACACCAACGAGCGATACAGCGGTTCTGGCAGGGCAGCGAGCACACGGTTAGTTCGGTAAGGCGCCATTATCCGCGGCCCCCGGCAGGCGATATGGTCCGACCTATGGCTGCATTTTCCCTGCCCAGCTGGCTCTCCCGCCACATCGGACCCAACCGGGGCCAGGCCTGGTGCCGCACCGCCCTGGCCTCCGAAACCTCCCTGCAGGCATCGGTGGAAACCATCGTCCACCAGCTGCGCGGTGCCGGGCCGGCAGACCTGGCCCTGGTCTTTGCCGCCGCCAGCTACGCCAGTGACCTGCCCAGGCTGCTGCCGCTGCTTCAGGAAAAACTGCGGGCCAGCCACTGGATCGGCTGCCTCGGCGGTGGGGTGGTGGGCACCGACGCCACCGGCACCCCCCATGAGCTGGAAAAAAAGCCCGCCCTGAGCGTCACCCTGCTGCGCCTGCCCGGCGCCCTGCTCCAGCCCTTTGCCATCGACACCGAAACCCTGCCCGACCTCGATGGTCCGGCCGAGCCCTGGCGTGCCCTGCTCAACGCCGCAGAGACGACGGGCGGCTCGCCCAGCCCCTCGATGCTGCTGCTGGTGGATCCGAGCTGCTCACGCATCAACGACCTGATCAGCGGCCTCGATTACGCCTGCCCCGAGGCGGTGAAACTGGGCGGGATCGCCGGCCAGCACAGCGCTGGCCACGGCTCCTTGCTATACGGCAACCAGGTTGTCCGGGGTGCCGTCGGCTGCCTGATCGGCGGCACCTGGCAGCTCGACCCGGTCGTAGCCCAGGGCTGCCGGCCCATCGGACCGGTATTCGACATCGAACAAGCCCAGCGCAATGTGGTGCTGGAAGTGAGCCAGGGCCAGGACCGCCGCAGCCCGGTGGCAGCCCTGCAGGCGATCCTCACCGACCTCAGCCCCCAGGAGCGGGAGCTGGTCAAGCACTCCCTCTTCCTTGGGGTGGGGCGCAGCAACTTCAACCTGGACAGCGCGGAGCCCTCCAAGCCAGGCGCCTTCCTCGTGCGCAACCTGATCGGCGTGGACCCGCGCAACGGAGCCGTGGCCGTGGCCGAGCGCATGCGGGTGGGCCAACAGGTGCAGTTCCAGCTGCGCGATGCGGAGGCCTCCCGCCAGGAACTCAGGCAGCTCCTGGCCCAGCAGCAAACCCAGGCACCCAACCCCCTGGCCACCCTGCTGTTTGCCTGCCTCGGTCGCGGCGAAGGCCTCTACGGAGCAGCGGATGGCGATGTGAATCTCTGCCGTGAAGCCTTCCAGCAGGTGCCGATTGCCGGGGTGTTCTGCAATGGCGAGATCGGACCGATCGCTGGCAACACCCACCTGCACGGCTACACCGCCAGCCTGGCCTTTCTGGTGCCCCGGGGAGAAGGCTGAAGGTGCGCCAGCACGTCAATCCGCTCAGCAGCTTCTTCCAGCAGCCCCGGCCCTTGCCGGCCCCGGCCGAGCTATTCCCCAGGCCCGGCCAGCCCCTCCATCTCGACATCGGCTGCGCCCGGGGCCGCTTCCTGCTGGCCCTGGCCGAGCAGGAACCCGACTCCAATCACCTCGGCGTGGAGATCCGCCTGGCGCTGGTGGAGGCAGCAGAGGCCGAGCGCCAGGCCCTGGGACTGGCCAACCTCCACTATCTCTTCTGCAACGCCAACATCAGCCTGCAGGACTGGCTGGCCTGCCTGCCGGCAGGACTGCTGGAACGGGTTTCGATCCAGTTTCCCGACCCCTGGTTCAAGCAGAAACACCACAAGCGGCGGGTGTTGCAGCCTGCCCTGCTGCAGGCCCTTGCCGGCGCCCTCTCCCCCGGCAAGGAGCTGTTTATTCAGAGTGATGTGCTGGCGGTGATCACACCGATGGTGCAGCTGATCGAAGCCAGCGGTGGCTTTGATCGACCAGACTTCGAGCGACCAGACCAAGATCGGCGGCCCTGGCTAGCCACCAACCCCCTGCCCGTCCCGAGCGAGCGGGAGGCATACGTCATGGCCCAGGGTTTGCCGGTGTATCGCGTGCTCTACCGGCGCAACAACAGTCGCCTGCCCCCCCTCGAAGAGCTGGAGGATCTGCCCAAAGGGGTTGATAATCCGGCCTGACGCCAGCCTTCGCCCCTTGAGCGCCCCCACCATTCCCCTCCTGCTGCGCTGGCAGGGCTCGCTGCAGCACGCACCCAGCGGTGCCCTCGGCCGGAGGCTGACCCTGGTGGCCGGGCTCGTGCTCTGCGCCCTGATGGCTGGCCTGCCCCTGGTGACCCGCAGCGGCCTGAGCCTGCTGGTGCTTGCCAGTGGCCTGCTGTGGCTGCTGATTGCCCTGCGCACACCCCCGGGACCATTGGGGGAGATCGACCGCTGGATCCTGGCAATACTCGCCCTGGCCCTGCTGGCCACGGGGTTCTCGCCGGTGCCCCTGGCTGCCGCCAAGGGGCTGGTGAAACTGGTCAGCTACCTGGGGGTCTACGCCCTGATGCGCCAGCTGCTCAGCACCGCGCCGATCTGGTGGGACCGGATCGTGGCGGCCCTGCTGGCCGGCGAACTGGTCACCAGCGTGATCGGCATCCGCCAGCTCTATGCGGACACCGGCGAACTGGCCCGCTGGGCCGACCCCAATTCGGTGGCGGATGGCACGGTGCGGATCTACAGCACCCTGGAAAACCCCAACCTGCTGGCGGGATACCTCCTACCCGTGCTGCCGCTGGCCCTGGTGGGCCTGCTGCGCTGGCCCGGGCTGGCCCGCAAGCTGTTTGCCCTGACGGCCCTGGTGCTGGGCCTGGCAGCCGTGGTACTCACCTACAGTCGCGGCGCTTGGATGGGACTGGTGACCCAGGCCGGGGTGACCATCCTCCTGCTGGCCATCCGCGGCACCCGCACCTGGCCACCCCTCTGGCGCAAGCTGGCCCCCCTGCTGTTGCTGCTGGGCGGAGCGGCCCTGCTGGTGGTGCTGGTGACCCAGGTGGAACCACTGAGAGTGCGGGTGATGAGCCTGCTGGCCGGCCGCGAAGACAGCTCCAACAACTTCCGCATCAACGTCTGGCTGGCCGCCCTGGACATGATCCAGGCCCGACCCTGGCTGGGGATAGGCCCGGGCAACGACGCCTTCAACCAGATCTATCCCCTCTTTCAGCAACCCAAGTTCAATGCCCTCAGTGCCTACTCCATCCCATTGGAGCTGGCGGTGGAGGCGGGAATTCCCGGCTTGCTGGCCGGCATCGGCCTGCTGGTGGCCAGCCTGCGCACCGCCACCAGCCTCTGGCGTGGCGATCGCTTCTTCAGCCTGCCGGCCCTGGCCGTGATCGCCGTGATCGCTGGTTTGGGGGTGCAGGGCCTCACCGACACGATCTTCTTCCGGCCGGAAGTGCAGCTCAGTGGCTGGTTCTGCGTGGCAACCCTGGCGGCTGGGGCCACCCACGCCCGTGCCTGATCTGGCCCTGGTCGCCGGCTTTGATGCCGGCCAGACCCACACCACCTGTCGACTAGCTGCTGCCGGCAGCGGTGCGGTGTTGGCCGAAGGGCAGGGCCCCGGTGTGTGCCATCTGCTGGGGCCGAACGGCCCCGACCGCTTTGGCCGCGCCCTGGGCCAAAGCCTGCAGCAGGCCCTGGACCAACTCAGCCCCGGGCGTCTGGTCGCTGCCGGGATTGGCGCCAGCGGCATCGAAGTGGGTACCCCCGTGCAGGATCAAGCCCGCCAGCTGGCAGCTGCCGCCCTGGGCCTGCCCCTGCAGGGCGTTCTGGTGACCGGCGATGAGCGCACGGCCCTGCGGGGGGCGATGGGCAGCCAGTCGGCCGGCATCGTGGTGATCAGCGGCACCGGCATGATCGCCGTCGGCCGCAATGGCGCCGGGGAGGAGCACCGTTGCGGAGGCTGGGGCTGGCTGCTGGATGGGGCTGGCTCCGCCATGGACATCGGCCGCGATGGGCTGGCCCTGACCCTGGAGATGGCGGATGGTCGCCGAAGTGATTCGCCCCTGAGGGCGCGGATCTGGGCCGGCCTGGGCCTGGACCCCGGCGACCCCCAGGCCCCCCAGGCGATCAAGGCCCGCGTGGTGGCGCCCAACTTCGGCGCCGCTGGCTTTGCCCGCCTGGCCCCCTTGGTGGCCGCCGCCGCCGCCGAGGACGATCCGGCGGCGGCGGCAGTGGTGGAGCGCTCCGCCCAGGCCCTGGCGCGAATGGTGGCGACCATCAGCCAGCGGCTGGCGCTAGGGAACCCGCCGGTATGGCCCCTGGGCGGCGCCCTGGAGCACCTCGAGCTGCTGCGCCAACGGTTTGCCGCGGCGCTCGTGCTCCACTGCCCGGGGGCCAGGGTGGAGCAGGCGGCAGGGGATGGCTGCAGCGGCGCCCTGGCCCTGGCCCGGCTTTGCCTGGAGCCCTAAATCCAAGTGATTAGATCTAAGCCGCGTTGAGGTGGAGCTCGGCCTCCCTGGCCAGTTGGGAGGCCCAGTGATCCACCAGCTTCTGATCGTCCGCCTCCACCATCACCCGCAGCAGGGGCTCGGTGCCACTGGCCCGCACCAGCACCCGGCCGCAACCGTCCATGGCCGCCTCCGCCGCATCTACGGCCAGGCGCAGGGGTTCGCACTGCTGCCACTGCTGGCGCCGCTGCCGGTCGGGCACCGTCACATTTACCAAAATCTGGGGATAGGGCTTGAAGCTGCTGTCCATCCAGCCAGCCAGGCTCTGGCCGGAACGGTGCAGAAGGGTGGCCACCTGCAGGGCCGTAAGCAACCCGTCGCCACTCATGCCGTGCCGGGCCGAGAGGATATGGCCCGACTGCTCGCCGCCGAGACCCGCCCCCATCTGCTCCATCGCCTGGTGCACATATTGATCGCCAACAGCGGTGCGCTCAAGCACTCCTCCCTTGGCCTGCCAGGCCCGCTCGAAGCCCAGATTCGACATCACGGTGGCAACGATCCGGTTTGCCGGCAGTTGGCCCTCAGCCAGTAGGGAGGTTCCCCACAGGTAGAGGATCTGGTCGCCATCGACCACCCGGCCCCGGCCATCGACCGCCAGCATCCGGTCGGCATCCCCATCAAAGGCAAAACCCATCGAGGCGCCCTGCTCGAGCACGGCCCGCCTAAGGGGCTCCAGGTGGGTGCTGCCACAGCCCACGTTGATGCGCTCGCCATCGGGTTGCCCATGCAGCACCGTGAGCTTGGCTCCCAGGGCCCGAAAGACCGCCTCGCCACAGGCTGTCGCTGCGCCCCAGCAGAGGTCGAGCACGATCGAGCACCCATCCAGACGCCGCCCCAACACGCTGGCCACCAGGGCCCGCTGGTAGTCGGCCAGCAGCTCCTGGCGATCGTGCACGACCCCATTACCGCCGAATCCACCGGCGGGCCCCACTCCCTGGAGCCCAGCCTCAATCGCCTGCTGCTGGCCGCGACTCAACTTGGCACCGGAGGCGCCAAACACCTTGATGCCGTTGTCGTGGGGGGGGTTGTGACTGGCCGAAACCATCAGCCCGCCGGCCGCCCCCAGGCGACGGATCGCCCCTGGGATTGCCGGCGTGGGGCAGACACCCAGGGTCCACACTTCCCGGCCGGCGGCGGTGAGGCCCGCCGTGAGTGCGGCCACCAGCATCGGACCGCTGCAGCGGGAATCCATCCCAATCAACACCGGGCCGGATGGCGGCAGCACCTGGCCACACCAAAAACCCACCTGCATGGCCAGGGCCGGACTCAGCTGGGCGCCGACGCGGCCCCGGATGCCATCGGTGCCGAAACCGGCAACGCCACTCCGCAGGGGATGGCCAACGGGATGGGAAGCCAGCTCGGCCATAAACGGATGCCGCAGGGGGGCTCAGGTTACGTCGATCAGCGCCAGCGACGGGGCCACCAAATCCAGCGCACCAGCTCCCCCAGGGCCCAGAGCAGCAGCAGCCCCACCAGCCAGCCAGGCAGCAAGTTCAGTGGCCACCAGGGCCTCAGCAGCAGCACCAAACCCACCCCAGCCAGCACCCGCAGGGCCCGCAGCCGCTGGGGCGCACCGGGCAGGCTGGAAAGGTAGGGGGGAAGGGAGAGGGGAAGAGGATGGAATCGCACCAGCCAAGCCGGATCTAGTCCTGCCCAGAATGCCGGAATCGCGCCGCCGATGAACCTGGCCCGCCTCCCCCTGTTGTTGGCCATCACCTGCCTGGGCAGCGGCACCCTTTTGGTGGGTGGCCGGGCGCTGCTCGCCCGGATCCCTGCCGCCGATCCCACCACCCCCAGCAGCAGCCTGGCGCTGGTGCGCGCCCTCAGCCTGGATCCGCAGCGACGGCGTGAGGCCAACCTGCTGCTGCTGGCCCGCCAGGGGACTGACCCCGCCCGCAGCCGCCGGCTCCTACGGGGCCAGGGCTGGGGCAGGGATCCCCTGGCGGCCTTAGTGCTCAAGCGCGATGCCCTGGCAGCGGCAGCCCTAGGCGATGCCCCAGGAGAGCAAAAGCTCTGGCGGCAACTGCTGCGCCGCTTCCCCCAGACGCCTGCCGCCGCCGATGGGCTCTACGCCCTGGGGCGCGACCCGCCCGGGCTGCGCAAGCTGCTGCTCCAGCGCTTCCCCGCCCACCCGGCCGCCCTGGCGGCCGC
>NZ_JAGQCQ010000172.1:0-7827 GCF_024346275.1 Cyanobium sp. BA20m-p-22 | reverse complement strand
TCCTCCAGCAGAAAGGCACATAAGTTGGAGACGGAGCGCCCTTCCTCTTCCGATCGGCTCAGCAGGGCTTCATGAACGTGGTAGCTCAGGGTGATTGAGATGCGACGCGGTTGGCGCTGAAGAATGCGTAAACGATCATTCATGGAAAGGGTCTCTTGTTTTTGCTCTGAGCTCGGTGACTGGTAGCTGGCAATCGGTGATCGGAGTGGTTCCCTTCACAGCCCGTGCTGGCCTTGCCAAACGAACTTGCCAACTGCTTCGTAATGGCACGGATTTAGGCTCGATTTATACGCTTTGCCCTAATTCTGAGTTATTTTAGGCGCTGCTTGCATCGCCTGCGAATCAATGTGTCGCAGGTTGCCGCATTAGATGCAGCCAAGCAGACTTGCTTTCTGATCCTCTCGCCGCCGCCTCTTCCCCAGCCCATGCTGAGGGGGGCAGGGGGTGGCTCAGATGAGTTCGGCTGATGCCGAGTGACCAGATCGAGCTAACCGCAACAGCTGCGAGGGCTGGATGTGAAAGCGCTGTTGAAACTCAACGCTAAACAGCCCCATGGAGCGATAGCCACAGGCGCAGGCGATGCTAGTCACCGTTTCTTTGGGGGAACTCTTCAGCAACCGTTGACGGGCCTGGTCCAGCCGTTTTGCCCGAATCCATTGGGTTGCTGTACAGCCCATGCGTTCGCGGAATGCGTATTGGAGTGCCCTCCTTGAATAGTTGCTTAGTTCAGCAAGCGAGGTCAGGCTTAGAGTTTTATCCAGGTTCGCGGCAATGTAGTTAATGAGTTGATCAAATGAATCGAGAGGCTGGTCGTCCCCAAGCTGAATGGCCTCTCCATCTGGCACCTGGCGGAGGTTCGGAAATGCCAGGATTGCAATCAGGCGGTAAATTTGTTCTGCCAGCCCCAGCGGCCTGATTAAGGATGGATTTGATTCCTGCAGGGCGCTGATGGTTCGTAAAGTGCAATCCAGCAGGGAAAGCAGCTGGGCATCGAGCTGGCCATCGGAGGGTTTGCAGCTTATTGGATTCTCCAACATCAGAGGGTACTGAACGACCTCCGATCCATTCGAGTTTATCGACGCAGCCATCTCCTCTAGATTCTGCCAGGGGAGCATTACACAAACCACAGAGCAGGCTGTGCTCACCCATCGAATGGGTGTTCCCGGAATGATTAAACAACTCCCCGCTGCCGCAGCGCATAGGTGCCTGCTTCCCTGAAACAGGCAAACTTTGCCGGCGGTGACAAAGATCAGGGAAACCCTGGGGGAGGGCCCCAGTTCAGCCCTGGCTGGGGGGCCTACCAAGGCCAAAACCTCAAGATCTGACCAGGCCAGCTGGAAGGCCTCGCCTCCGCCGATTATTTCTGTCGATGGCGCTTGATTATTTCGTTTTCGTTCGAGTGAAAAGAGAAAACGAAAACTATGATCATTCAGCTTGCATTTATGAAGCGGTCCCAGCAGATTGGCAAATGGATTGGAGCGGCGAATGAGTGCCCAATCTCGCTGCGAATTTGCCGAGGACGAAGTCACCATAGGCGGCTAGACTCTATCAATTGTATTTGCCTAAAGAGGTTTCAAGCAGAAAAGATGCGAAGTTAGAGAGTGATCTGCCTTGCTCATCGCTAACACGCATCAGCTCGGCGCAGGTGAAATGGGATACGGTTATCGAAATCCTAACTGGCTTGCGAAAAGCTATGGAATCGGCAGAGACGATCATTGGATTGCTCCATAAATATGTACGAGAATAATTAAAGCACCTGTGGGCCCCGAATTCCTAGACCCTTGGGCCCTCGTATGGTTGATGCTGCATATTTCGGATAGATTTGCAGCTTTCGAACAGGGATCGTCGCGCAAAGTTAGGTGAAGCAATTGCCAAGTTCTTACCCGCCTAGGTAAGAATCACCTTAAAAGTACCCCCTAGTGCCCCTTGAAGCCACCGGCCGGCGCGGCCAAAGCCGAGAAGTTAAATGAGGGGCCTGCCCGTTGGCCCCGATCACGTGGTGGCAATCGGGGCTTCGGCAGGAGGGCTTGAGGCACTTCAGGCTCTTGCCTCCCAACTCCAGCCCGGTGGCAACGTTGCCTACCTGGTAGCCCAGCACCTATCCCCCGACCATCCCAGCCAGTTGGTAGAGCTTCTGGCACGCAGCACGCAGCTGAAGGTGGTGGGCGCCCACGATGGCTCTCCGATCTACCCCGACCAGCTGTTGGTGATCCCCCCCAACAGCGATGCCACGGTTGATGGGTCCAAACTCAAGCTCACCGATCCGGAACTTCGCTTTGGTCCCAGTCCATCGATTGATCTGCTGTTCGAATCACTGGCGACCCATTGGGGCGAACAGGCTGCGGCCGTCGTGCTTTCGGGTACGGGATCCGATGGTGCCCGCGGCCTCCGCGCCGTTGGTGCCGTAGGCGGGCTCACCTTGGTGCAATCCCCAGAAAGTGCTCGCTTTGGCGGGATGCCTCGGGCTGCGATTGCCCTGGGAGGTAGTGATCTGGTTGCCGACGCGGCGACCCTCGGCATTCGTTTGAGTCATTGGTTCAATCACAAGGGGGTCTGGAACGGCAATGCGGCATGCCCGAGCGAGCCATTTCTGCTCACGAGCGCCGCTGCCCAGTTGAAGCTATGTACGGGGATCGATTTCTCGAAGTACAAAGAGTCAACCTTGCGTCGTCAGATCCAGCGTCGAATGGCGATCTGTGATGTCCCCACTATGGAGGATTATTTGCCCTTGTTAGTTTCAGATCCCAGTGAAGCTAAGGCTTTGGCCCAGAACTTGCTGGTGACTGTGACCACCTTCTTCCGAGATCCGCTTGCTTTTGATGCCCTCGAGACAAGTCTGAAAGCATTTTTCACCAGACGTGCCCCTGACGATCAGCTCCGTGTTTGGGTGCCTGGTTGTGCGACTGGTGAAGAGGCCTATTCGATTGGCATGACCATCAGCAAGGTGATGGGTCATCCAGTCAACCTTAGCCAGCAGCTCAAGATTTTTGCCACCGATCTAGACGAGCAGAGTCTTGCATTTGGAAGACGGGGTATTTATCCGATATCCCAAGCAAAAGCGATCTCTAATGATTTGCTAAATCGCTTTACAACGCAGGGAGAAGGCACTCTGGAAATCAATAAGGACCTGCGTAGTTGCATTGTCTTTGCCCGTCATAATGTTGCAAATGATCCACCATTTCCAAATATTGACCTGATTTCCTGTCGCAATACCTTGATTTACTTTACGCCGCCACTGCAGCAGCAGGTGCTTGATTTATTTGGGTTCTCGCTGCTCCCCGGGGGGCTCCTTTTTCTTGGTAGTTCTGAATCAATTGGTCGTGCATCTTGCTTTAAGGCTGTTAATGGTACTCATCGCATTTATGAACGCACTCCCGACGGTCGATCCCGTAACCCTGGCGCTCTAGCAATGCCTGTTTATCGTGATTTGGCGTCCCTCCGTTCGCCCAAGGCCTTCGCGATGGTGCGAGAACCGGAGTCCGAGCAGCACGTCAATCTGTTGGAAGCCTTGCTTCGTGCCTTTGTTCACCCATCCTTGGTGCTGGATGAAAACCATGATCTAGTAGAAATCATTGGAGATGTGTCACCATACTGCCGGATTCCTGAAGGAAGGATGACGGCTGCCGCCGGTGCTTATCTGCGTGATGAACTGCAAACCGAGGCCAGGGCCCTATTTCTGCTGGTACGCGCTGATGGCAAGGTCGCTAGCAGTCCCAGCATCCAACTCAAAGGTATGGATACTCCGCTGCGGCTGGAGGCTGCGCCTTTTCAAGTGGGTGATCGCAAACTCACCATAATTTCCTTCATTAACAGTGAAGCAAATCAGGGGAGCTGCATTTCGGATCTGGGCAGTGGAGATCAGGATGCTGGCTTTGCTGGCGAGATCGAACGTCTAGAGCGCGAGCTCCTCTCCAGTCAGGACACCCTGCGTCGCTCCATGGCCGATCTGGAGCAGGTTAATGAAGAGTTGGAGGGTTACTCTGAAGAACTCCAGGCCTCGTCTGAGGAATTGCAGGCTTCCAACGAGGAGCTACAGGCTTCCTTTGAGGAGTTGCAGGCTACTAATGAGGAGCTGGGCACGCTTAATCAGCAGTATCGTGTCCGTAGCGAAGAGCTCGAGCGCCTTAATATTGATCTAGAAAATATTCAGAACTCTTTGAATCAGGGTATGGTGATTGTCGATGGCAATCTGCGTATCACTCGCTATACGCCCCTGGCCGCAAGGTTGTTCGGATTGGTGGAAAGTGATGTCGGCCAACCCTTAATCGGCATTCCCACAACCATGCCGCTACCAAGCTTGCGTGAAGACCTGCTGGCCGTGATTAGGGGAGAGGTGCTTCGCACTATTGAAGCCAGCAGTGACGAGATCTCGTACCTGGTGCAGGTGATGCCCTATCTCAACCTAGAAGGTCGATGCCTGGGCGCAATCATTACGCATACAGATGTCTCGGAGCAGGTCGCTTTGCGTCGTGCTGCCGAAGCATCGTTGCGGGAGTTCACCAGCCTTGCCGAAGGACTGGAACAGGTTGTTTGGAAGCGGGATCACACCATGGAGCAGACCCTCTACATCAGCCATCAGATCGAAAAGTTGACAGGCTGGTCCCCAGCTGAGTACGTGCAGAATTCAGATCTCTTTGATGGCGCCATCCTTACTGCGGATCGTGCCGTTGTGGCTGCGGCGCGCCATGCAGGTGGCTCCGGTTGGTCTGTGACCTACCGGCTGACAAGGCGGGATGGGCAGGAGCGGACTCTCATGGAGGTTGGCAGAATCGTCGAGGAGAACGACGACCAGTACTTCGTGGGTACCCTCGGCGATGTCACTGACGACCCCTTGGATTAGAAAATATCCTGTTGCTTTGGTTAGTAAATCCCTGTCTATCATGCCAGTTGGCACAGCATTTTCCCCCGTACTAGGGTTAATTGGCTACGGCTTCTGCTTCGGCTCCTCAGCATCCTTGACCCTAAAGTTGATCAGGTCGTCATCAAAAAGTTCAGCGTAAGATTGCTTGATTTTTTCCTTCACTTTATTCCACTTTCCTTTGATCTTGAGAATGGCCATGGTTTGTTTTCTTTTTGAGAATGATTGAGAGTTTGTTGGGGCTCAGGGATATGCGAGAGCACGCACTGGTCCGTTGTATTCAACTTTTGAAACTTTTGCGTCCGGTGAGACGATTGCTACGGTTTAAAGAGTGGCTCCTTCTAGCCTTTTGCCATGAGCTGCATTCACCTATTTAATCCATATTTATAGTTATTCGGTCACCTACTGCACCCCAGCGGCGGCAAGGCGCCCCAGCCCTGGCACTCGCTGCCGCTGCTGTTCCCAGCTCAGTGCATCGCGCACGATTCGCTCCAGATCGGAATAGTGCGGCTGCCAATGCAGAAGTTGACGCGCCTTGGCTGCGTCGGCCACCAGGGCCGGGGGGTCGCCCAAGCGCCGGCGGCCGATCTTCACGATTATCGGCCGTCCGCATACTCGCTCCACGCAATTGAGAACCTCACGCACCGAATAGCCCACCCCTGTACCTAGATTGAAATCGGTGCTTGCGCCACCGGCAATCAGGTAATCGAGAGCAGCGATATGGGCGGATGCTAGATCCCGCACATGGGTGAAGTCGCGAATGGCACTGCCATCGCGCGTCTCGAAATGATCACCATAAATTATAAACGGTTTTCCTTCCAGTGCTGCTTCGATAGCCAGCGGAATCAGATGGGTTTCATGTTGACGGCATTCGCCGCACCCGTTTTGTGGATCTGCTCCTGCGGCGTTGAAGGAGCGCAGGATCACCGCTGGGAAGCGGTAGCGCTGGGCCAGATCTTCAAGCATCCACTCCATTGCCAGCTTGCTACGGCCGTACGGATTAATTGGCGTTCGGGTGCTGAGCTCCGCAACTGGCAATGCTGGTGGTATGCCAAACACCGCGCAGCTGGATGAGACAATAACTGCCGGAGGCGATTGGGGGCGATAGGCTATTGCCTCTTCGAGTAACCCTAGGGCGTCGACCGTATTGATCCGGTAGTAGTGATTTGGCTGCTCATTTGATTCACCCATGTTGGCGAGAGCTGCGAAATGGAGAATCGCATCGACCCGGTATGCCTTCAGCACGGATCGCAGTAGCGAACGATCGGACAGGTCCCCCAGGACCAGTGGCACGTTGTGTTGTAACACCAGCTGGCTAAAGCCGCGGCTGAGGTTGTCGAATACGACTGGCTGGTATCCAGCCAGTTTTAGGGGTGCAAGCACCGAAGATCCCAGGTAGCCAGCGCCACCCGTCACGAGCACGATGGTCATCAGTAGCTGCCCCCACTCTTACGGACGCCTAATTGACTCCATGCTGGGAGGATTAATTTGGTGGTGGCGCTATTGTAGCTATTGCTGGCTAGGTAGATCCACGTTTGTATCCCCATTGGCTGGGTTTTTGTTGGCTCGTCGTCTTTGAACAGTTGATCTGTAATACGCATAAGTTAGGTGGTAGAACCACCAAATCCTATGGATTCCTTTCGCCCTTGCAATCTTTTATGCGATCAAGCTGCCAATCTGCTGCGCGCCACAGCAGTTTGCTGCATGCGGCAATTTATCGGTAGAGATGTTATATGAAACCCTAGGGCTGAGGGAAGGTGCATGGAGATGAAACTTTGCCCCCTGTTGATCGGTGCTGCGCAGTGGGCCCGGTGTGTCTAACCAATTAACTTTCTAATCAATTAACTTTGATCTGTCTGCCAGGCTCGCTCCCGTGCCCGTCGCCCCCTCCCCGCACTGCATGCCCCTGACGGCTGGCCAGGCCCGCCAGTTGCTCAAGGCCCTGGCAGATCCGATCCGCATCCAGGTGGTTGAGGCCCTGGGAGGTGGTGAGCGCTGTGTCTGTGAGCTCACGGCCGAGCTTGGGCTGGCCCAGTCGAAGTTGTCCTTCCATCTCAAGGTGATGAAGGAGGCCGGCCTGATCGAGGCCCGCGAGGAGGGGCGCTGGACCTATTACCAGCTCCAGCCTGAGCTGCTTGGCCAGCTGGGTGCATGGCTGGCTTCCTTGGCATGTCAAGCAAGCCGGATACCGGCATTGACATGCGGGAGTTCATAACCTCCCGGTGATTTGTTTGGTCTATGGCATCTGCCCTCTCCCTGGGGAAAGCCTGCGGGCCGGTTGCCCTGCCCCTGCTGGTGCTGTCGTTGGCCGTTTTCACCATCGGCTTTGATCGATGCGCTTTCTGGTGGCGGTGGTGGCGCCGTGGCCGGCGTCCCTGGCGGGAGTTCGGTGCAGCGATGGCCCAGGCGCCTTCCCCTGAGGCGCGCCGCGCTGTGCTCGAATCCTGGGAAAGGCAGATGGCCTGGGGTGAACCCCTGCTGCAGGCGGCCGTTGTGCTGGCGCCCCTGCTGGGCCTGATTGGAACCACGTCAGGGCTGATGGCCGTGCTGAGGCAACTGGGTCCCCAGTTGCTGTTGCCGGCCAACGCACCCCTGGCTGGCTACGGCGATGTGTTGCTGCCCACCCTGCTGGGATTGCAGCTCACCTTTGTGGCGTTGGCCCTGTTGCTGCTCAACCAGGGCCTGCGCCAGTGGCAGCTGGGCCTTGGCGCCAGCATTCAGCCATGAGGTCGCCAGTGCTGGAGGCCAACTGGCTAACGCTGCTTCCGGTGCCCCTGGCGGCCTGCACCATCACGGTGCTGTTTGCTGTTGCGGCCCTGCCGGCCCTGCTGCTTGCGCCCGACCCCACGCCTGCTGCCGAATCCGTTGGGGCCCCCGGCGAGACCCTGGCTTTGGCCCTCACAGGCCAGGGCACCTGGATCCTCAACGGCATGCCCCTGACCCCAGCCATGTTGGCCCGGGTCCTGAGG
>NZ_JAGQCQ010000171.1:0-7890 GCF_024346275.1 Cyanobium sp. BA20m-p-22 | reverse complement strand
GGGCACGACCCAGCTGGAGACCAAGCGGCTGGGTGGTCGCCCCTTCTATCGCAATGACATCAGCTACTGGGACGCCGAGTGGCCCCAGCCCGCTCCAGAGGACTCCGCCGAGAACGGTGGTGAGAATGGTGGCGAAAATGGTCGCTATCGCTTCCTGTTTTGATCGCCATCTTGACCAGGTTCGCCGTTGCTGCGCTGGGACAGGGTGATCAGGGCCAGAACCAGGGCCACCCCGGCAAGTAAGGGGGTGGAGGCGGCCACGGTCACCCCGAGGGCAGCCGTAAACCAGATCGAAGCAGCACTGGTGAGTCCGCGCACCTCAGGCAGACCCCTCTTGTCAGCAGCAGGGGGCACCAGGATCTCGCCCGCCCCCAGGAAGCCAATGCCGGTGGCGACCCCCTGAATCACCCGGCTGCGGGCCTGGGGGTCGTCACCGGCCGCCAGCACCATCAGACACGCACTGAGGCCCACCAGCACATGCACCCGCAGGCGGTTGGGATGGCTGGTGTTGCCATGGTGGGCGCGGTTGATGCCCACAGCCAAACCGCACAGCACCGCCAGGCCCAGGCGCAGCAGAATCTGCAAATCGGGAGTGAGCGCCGGCAGCCAGCTCATGGCAGCCCTCTCATGGCAGCCCTGTGAAGCGTGGCTGAACCCCATAAGCTCTAGGCAGCTGAGCGTTGCCGCGGCCTGTGCAGAATCTGCTGCTGCGCAACAGCCTGAAGTTATTCGTGGCCGCGCTCGTCACAGCCGCCATTGCCGTCTGGACCGAACGCATTCAATTTGCCTGGTACCCGCTGATGGCAGTGGTGATGGTTGTCGACGATAACGACGACCACACACTGAAGGCCGCCAGCGGCCGAATCCTGGGCACCGTGGCGGGGGGCCTGATCACCTTCCTGGTGCACACCATCCTCGGCGGTTGGATCGGCGTCCTGGTGTCGATGCTGGTGATGATTCCTGTGCTGCAGCTGCTGGGCGGGCAGAACGCCTTAGGCACGGCCGCGCTGATCGCTGTGATGTTTCTGATGCTTCCCGGCCATACGGCGCTGGGCTGGGACTACGTGTTCAACCGCGCCCTCGACACGGTGGTGGGTTGCATTGTGGCGATCCTGGTGGGCCTGCTGTTCTGGCCGCAAAACAGCAGCAGCGAACTCAAAGCAGCCGATGGGCGCCTGCGTTACGCCCTAAAGACCCAGCTGCAGGCCTACAGCGACTGGCTGGCCCAACTGCGATCCAGGCCCCAGCCGCTGGATCCGGCACCGCTCACCAACGCCCTGCAATGCTTGGAGCAACTGGTGGCCCAGGAGCGCAGCGCCCCCCGCCATCAGGCCCTCAAACGCAGCGGCTGGGAGCAACGGCTGCGGCTGTGGCAGCTCGCCCACTTTCACTGGATCGCCTGGGAGAGGCTGGTGGCCGGCCTGCCCGAACAGCAGAGCCTGCAGGCCGATCTGCTGCGGCACGCGGTGAAGGAGCTGCAGCGGCAGCTCAGCGGAGAGCCCGGGCCGACCCCAGGGCGTGAGCCCCATCGTTGGCAGCAGCTGGCCCAAAAGCTGCAACTGCCCCTGCTGCCCCTGTTGGCCCTAGCAGAGGAGGGCCGCCCTCTGCATGCCTGCCTCGGGGGCTTGAACCGGATGGCGCCGCCGTGATCAACCGCAACGGCCTGCGCACCGCCTTCACCGCAGGGCTCGGCAACGCTTTCGCCAGCTTGTCGGGGGTAGGAGACAGCCAATACGTTTCCCTGGCGGTGTTGGCGGTGTCCACCGGCACCTACGGCGGCGCGCTTGCCCTGGGCAGCCAGCGCCTGCTGGGCACCGCGCTCGGGTCGGTGCTGCTGCTGATCGGCTACGAGGGGTTGAGGGGCCTGCCGATGCCGCTGGCGCTCGCGCTCACCCTCGGCGCCCTGCGCCTGCTGGGCGGCCTGCTGAAGCTGCAGGTGGGCTACAAGGTGGGCGGCATCGTCATCGTGATGGGCTGGCTCGTCCACGAGGGCGGCCTGGCCGGCTGGATTCCGCTTCGCTTTTTCTGGACCAGCTTCGGGGTGCTGATCACGCTGCTGGGCCTGCGGCTGTTCTGGCCCGCCCGCGGACTCGACAGCAGCCTGGCCCAGGTCGCCGGCCTGCTCGGCCAGCTGCAGAGCTGCTTCCGCGACCTGGCGTCGCGGGTGGATCCCGCCGCGGCCGACCAGGGGGAGGGGGCTGATCCGATCGGAATCGGCCGCTACCGGGCCCTGCGCAACCAGCTCGTCGCCATCCGCAGGCAAAGGCCAGCACTGCTGCAGGAGCTGGGCACCCTGCCGGAGCGCCATCCGGCGACGCTGCTGATGGACAACTTTGAGGCCACTGCCTCCCGCCTGATCACCCTTGTGGGGGGCCTGGTGCGCGAGCCACCCACCCTCCAGGATCCCCAGCTGGTGGTGCAACTGCACCGAGCCGAAGCGGAGTTGCTGCAGGCCATGGCGAGCCAGCTAGGCCAATGGGAACTGCAAATCCGCGCTCGCCGGGGCCTGCCCAAGCCGCCAGAGACAGGGCTTGAGGCACCACGCAGCTGGCAGGAGCTGGACCAAGAGCTCAACGATCCCACCGCCAACACCGCCTCCCTGCAACGACTCGAGCGGATTGCCAGCCGGCTGATGCTCTGCCGCCAGGCCGAGCAGGCCATACGCAATGGCGAAGCTAACTGGGCGGCAATTCTGGGTAGGAGCTAAACCAAGCAGATGGCCGTGATCAGCCGCCTACTGCAACAGCGCCATGCCTTCTACCGAGGCCTCCTGGCGGTTGAGGTGTTGGCCTTGGTGGGTCTGCGCGGCCTGGAGGAAGCACCACGGCTGGTCAGCCTGGTGTATCTGGTGATCGCCAGCGTCGCCGTATTGCTGGATTCGCCCCTCTTGCCCCAAAACAGACTCGAGCCATCGCTGGGCGAGTCGATTCCCCAGCGGCTGAAGCCGCGGCTGCAGAAGGCTTTGCTGCGCCGCCAGGTGGTGGGATTCGCCTGGCTCCTGGCGCTGTTGATCGAGGTGATCTGGCAGATAGCTCTGGTGTTCGACCCAGCCCTGGCCATTCAGCTCAGCGTGGTGCATTTGGTGGTTTGGCTGGTGCTGATGCTGCAGCTGCTCTGGAACCTGATCAATGCCTTGGCCGAGGAGCCACTCTTCAACGGCGACCTGCTGATGGGAGCCGCGGCCGGGTATCTGCTGGTGGGCTTCACCGGCGGCATCGTGCTCAATTCCCTGCTGGTGCTCGACCCGGCGGCCTTCAACCTGCCGGCCCATGGCCACGCCCTCCCCGATGGGATCGGCCATGCGCCGGCCATGCTGGGCGCCGCCTTCGCCAGTCTCACCACCATCGGCAGCCCGGTGCTGAAAAGCGGCAGCCTCACTAGCCTCACCGCCAGCGTGGGGATCACGATCGTGGGCCAGCTGTATGTGGCCATCATGATCGCCGGGGTGCTGGGGAAACCCAGGGGGCCGGGCATTCCGAAGGCGAAGGACGGGCCGAGTCAACCCGCTGCCGCCCCGGAAGCTGAACACCCCCGGGGCCAAAGAGCTGCTGCGCGAATCAAACTGCGCCGACTTAGGCGCTGATCTGCATCACCGTGGCAATGCGCAACCGCGTTCTGGCCCTGTTGTGGGTGGGGCTGATCCCGGCCCAACTTGCCCCGGCTGCGCTAGCTGCACCGCTTCCAGGCCAACCGCGGCCAACCCAAAGCACAGAGCTGATCCAGCGTAGCTGGCAGCGGCTGGATGCGGAACTGCGGGCCCTGGATCAACTGCTCCCCGGCGAACCCGAGCCCCCAGTAGGCGACGTGCTCAGCACACCGGAGCTGCCCGCCAATCTGATCCGGGCCAACCAACCCGCCAGCGGGCCGATCCAACCCGCCGATACGGTGGCCGGTCCGCCCCTGGATCTGCCCACCCCCCAGCAGCTTCAGGCCAGCGGCGTCGCCAGCCTCAGCCTGGAGCAGGCCCTGGCGATCGCCTTCGCCAACAGCGCCACCCTGCAGGCCCAGCGCGAGCAGGTGGCCGCCGCCCTGGCCAGCCTCCAGGCCGCCATGGGCAGCTACTGGCCCACCATCAGCGCCTTTGCCAACGGCGGCTACGAGGGCGCTCGCAGCACCACCACCTCCAACAAGCCCAACGACAATTTGGGTTTTGGCCCCACGTTTTCACCGAACGGGGTCCTCACCCCCGGACCTGGCGGCACAGCCATCCCCACGGCCGGCCCGTTTTATGTGCCCAACGGCGGCTCCGTCGCGGCCACGGCCGGGGAATGGGGCGTTGAAGGCGGCCTGCAACTCAACTACGCCCTGCTCGACTTCGCCCGCACGCCCTCGGTGCGCGCGGCCCGCGCCAGCCTGGAGCAGCAGCGCAACACCTATGCCAACCAGCTGCGCTCCCTGCAGCTGCAGGTGAGTGAGGCCTACTACCAGCTCCAGGAGGACGAGCAGCTGGTGCGCGTCTACGACGCCAACCTGCGCAACGACCTGGTGATCCTGCAGGACACCCTCGACCTCAAGCAGGCGGGCCTGGTGCCCAGGCTCGATGTGCTGCGGCGGCGCGCCATTCAGGCAGCCGACGAAGAGACCCTTATCCAGTCTCTGGCCGACCGGGCAGTGGCCCGCAGGCAATTGGCGTTGCTGCTCAACCTGCCGCCCCAGGTGACCCCCAACGCCAGTGATCCGATCGTGGTGCAACCGCGCTGGCCCCTCGATCTGGAGGCCAGCCTGCTGGCGGCCTACCGGGGCAACCCCGAACTGGAGGCGATCCTGGCCACCCGCACGGCCCTGGCCCAGCAGAGCCAGGCGACCGCGGCAGGTCTGCTGCCGAAACTCTCCCTGTTTGCCAGCGGCGGCGGCAGCAGCTCCCAAACCAGCCTGACCAACTTCGATCTTGGCGGCGGCGGCTGCTGCGGTTCCACCGCCTTGCCCCTCTCCACCACCAGTGGCTGGGACTGGTCGGTGGGTTTGACCTTCACCTGGCTGCTATTTGATGCCGGCAACACGGCTGGTCAGGCCCGGGCGCTGACCAAGCAGGCTGCGGCCACGGCCCAGCAATACGCCGCCAGTCGCAACGACATCCGCCTGCGGATCGAGCAGGCCTTCTTCAACCACGAAGCCAGCCTGGCCAAGCTGAGTTCAGCTCGCCGAGGCGTGGCGGCCGCCCTGGAGGCCTTCCGTGACGTGCGGCTGCGCTATCTAACCGGCCTCGACAGCGAGCTCAATCTCTCCAATACCCAAGACCGCCTGATCAACAGCCTGGTGCGGCGGATCAACGCCACGGTGAACGTGAACATCACCTACGCGAAGTTGCTGAAGGAGCTGCTGCCGATGCCCCGGGATCCCAATCTGCCGATCCAGCCCCAGCTGCAGCTCAGCAGCAGCCCCGCCACCCAACCTTGAACGGGCGACACCCCATGGCTGCCGCCCTGCCCTCCCTGAGCCCTATTTGGCGCAACAGTCTGCGCATCTGGCTGGCCAGCACCCTGACGATCGGGATCCTGTTTTGGTCTGGGCGCAACCACCTGCTGGGGCTGGCTCTGGTGATGGCTGTGTTGTTCGTGAATGAGAACGACCTCACCCCCGCCCGCAGCATTGGCCAGCTGGTGGCCGGAGCCTTAATCGGCATCCTCACGGCCATCGTGCTGCACGAGATATCCACCAGCTGGGTGGTGCTGGGCCTGGCAATCCTTATCACCGGTGTGCTGGTGCGCAGCCTGGGGCTGCTCAAAGGCCTGAGTACGGGGTATTTGAGCTGCTGGGCCGTGGAACTGATGCACCGCGGCAACCAGTTCAACTGGGCGTTGATTTTTAACCTGGCCTTCGCGGCGGTGGTGGGCATCTTGATGGCGCAGATCGCCACCTGGGCCTTTGGCCGCGCCGCCCCCTGCAACAGCTCCCTGCCCTGGAAGCCCGGATCGCCAGTCAGCTCGAGGCGCAAATCCTGGCCATGCAGCAGTGGCTGGATAGCGGCGGTGAGCCCCCAGCTGCCCTGCGCTCCCAGGATCTGCTGCCCAGCATTCAGCTTTTGCAACAGCTCCGCGACCAAAACCAGGGCCTTCCCATGCCCGCCCACACCCAACACCAGCTGTCGCGCTGGGCCCAGGCCGGCAGCATCTGGCGACAGGTGTTACGCCAGTGGCTGCTGCTGGAGCCCCTGCTACGGCAGCTGGACACCCCCCTGCCGGCAGACAGCCCCCAGCCCCTGCTCCGCAGCGCGCTCGCCAGCCTCGCCGGGACCTTAAAAACCCAGCCCACCGCCGCTCCAGGGCCAACCCTCTCGAGCCAAGCTCAAGATTGGATGGAAGAAGCTGGGCGTCTGGTTGCCCCCCAGCCCCTGCTGCTGGCCATCGGCCAGCAGTGCCAAGTGTTGAAACAGCTGCTCCACAGCCGGGCACTGCTCAGCGCGGGCCTGGCCCAGCTCTCGGCCTCGCAGGGATGACCCGCCCTGCCCTGCGGGACACCCTGCGCCTCGCTGCCACTGTGACGGTGGTGAACGGCTTCGCCAATCTCACCGGCCTGCCCTTTGCGCTTTACGCCTCCTTGGCGGTGCTGAGCGTCAGCGTAGGCAACTACGGCAACACCCTCGAACTCGGCCGTCAGCGCTTGGTTGGCACCGCAATTGGCGCCATGGTGGTGTTCTTCGGCTACCGGGCCTGGGGGCATCTGCCGCTGGTGGTGGGCCTGCCACTGGCCCTGCTACTAGCCCGGCTGATCGCCGGCTCGTTGCGGCTCACGGTGGGCTATGCGGTCTGCTGCTTTGTGGTGGTGATGGGCTGGCTGACGCACGACCAGCAGCTCGACAGCTGGATCCCGCTGCGCTTGCTCTGGACCGCGTTCGGCATCCTGATGGCCCTGCTCAGCCTGCGCCTTTTCTGGCCGTCTAGAGCCCGGATCCAGCAGCGCGAGGGGCTGCTGCAGCTGCTGGTGGATCTGGGACACACCCTGCTGCAGGTGGTGCAGAACCCGCCGGAAGCTATCCAATCCCAGGCGCAACGTCGCCGCCAGCTAGGGCAGCAGATCCGTAGCCTGCGCACAAGCCTGCAAGGCCTGCGCGACCAACGCCAGGGCGCCCTGCTGGAACTGGGAACACTGGCGAGCGAGCATCCTGTTGCACGGATGTGGGCACTGCTGGACCAGGCCAGCGAGGCCCTGATCCTGGATCTCGACGAGCTGCGGCGCCTGCCGAATGCCGACTGGCTGGGCTGGGGTCTACAAGTCGACTACGACGCAGGCCTGGCTTTTGTGCAGGGTGTGGTCGCTCGTTTGCTGAGCTGGCGACAGCAACTGAGCGATTCAACCCAGCTACAGCCACCGCCGAGCCAGCCGCGTTCGGCGCTGTCCTTAGAGGCCCTGCAGTCGCCCGAATCCAATGCTGCGTACAGGCGGCTAAGCCCGGAGCAACTCCAGCGAGTGGCCGCTCAGTTGATGGTGCTCAACCGCATGGATCACACCATGGAGAGTACCGAACGCCAATGGCGAGAGCTTGTGAGCTGAGAACTCAGGCGTTGGGCCGCGACGACCACCAGCGCTCGACGCGATAGAGGAGCACCACCAGCAGCACCACCAGCCAGAACCACAGCTCCGGTGGGTTGGCGTTGAACAGGATCAGCAGCAACACCACCTCGCTCACCAGCCAGGGGAACTCCTGCCGCAGCAGGGGGTTGCGGATCTGGAAACGGGGCTTGGCGTCCACGGGGCGGCTCATGGGGCGGAATTCGGCTGACGCAGGGAAGGCAGGTTCCAGCGCAGGTCGATCCAGGGAGTGCGGAATCCGCCGGTGAGGGAGCGCAGGCCAGGAATCACGTAGCTGATCGGCGAGCGCCACTCCACATAGGCGTGGGTCGACACCGAGAGGCCGTCGCGGATCGGGAACACACCGCTGCCCCCCGAGAG
>NZ_JAGQCQ010000170.1:0-7925 GCF_024346275.1 Cyanobium sp. BA20m-p-22 | reverse complement strand
GTTTTTCCACCTCAGCAGCCCCGATTTCCTGCTGGGCTGGGAGAGCGATCCGGCCAAGCGCAATGTGTTTGGCCTGATGGCGGCCGATCCCGAGCGGGCCGCAAGATCCACTCGGCCTGGGCCGTGCCTGGTGGGGTGCGCTCGCCCCTCAGCGCCATGGCCCGCGATTGGATCCTGGAACGGCTACTAGAGGCCAGGGCCACCGCGGCCGCGGCGCTGGAGCTCTACAAAAAATTGCTGGATGGGCCGCTGCAGCGGGAGCAGCTCACTTTTGGCGACTTCCCGTCGCTGTTCATGGGCCTGGTGGCACCCGATGGCGGCTGGGAGTGCATTGAGGGGGCGATTCGCTTCATCGACAGCCACGGCCGGATCGTGGCCGATGGCCTCTCGGAAGACGATTACGCCAGCTTCCTGGGCGAGGCGGTGGAGAGCTGGAGCTACCTGAAATTCCCCTACTACAAGCCCCTGGGCTATCCGGAGGGGATGTATCGGGTGGGCCCGCTGGCGCGGCTGAATGTGTGCGAGCGGATCGGCACCGCCTGGGCTGATGCGGAGCTGGCCGAGCTGCGCCAGCGCAGCGGTACCCCTGGGAGTGGCGGCCGCATCATCACCTCCTCGTTTGCCTATCACCACGCCCGGCTGGTGGAAATCGTGGCCTGCCTGGAGGGGATCGAGCAGCTGGTGGCCGACGACGCCTTGATGGGCGGCCGCATCCGCGCCCACGCGAGCCTCAACGCCAATGGGGCGGTGGGGGTGAGCGAGGCGCCGCGGGGCACGTTGTTTCACCACTACCGCGTCAACGACGACGGCCTAATCACCCGGGTGAACCTCATCATCGCCACGGGCCAGAACAACCTGGCCATGAACCGCACCGTGGTCCAGATCGCCCGCGAATTCATTCCCACCCCGGTGGTCGCGGGCGCCGAGATCCCCGAGCCCCTGCTCAACCGAGTGGAGGCGGGGATCCGCTGCTTCGATCCCTGTCTCTCCTGCTCCACCCACGCGGCCGGCCAGATGCCGCTGCGGATTGCTTTGGTGGATGCGGGCGGCCGGGTGCTGGCGGAGCGGGTAAGGGATTAAGGGGGGGGGCTGTGTATGCCTTCGAACGGCGTTATGCGGACTGGCATAACACCCCCCATCTCGGCAGCAAGGGCACGAAAGTAGCTGCGAGAAATGGGATTTATGCGGATCCACCCAATAACAAATTATCCGTTTCCACCAAGCGGTTGACCAGATGCCACGCATGGTACCAGGCTGTAGTATCATGGGGGAATGAAGCGGAAGCGCCAGCGCACCCTTGAGCTGATCTTCTCTCGTCCCGTAAGCGGCAGCTTGCCTTGGAGGGACATCGAAGCCCTGTTTCAGGAGCTTGGTGGGGATGTCAGTGAGAGGGCGGGCAGCCGAGTCGCGGTCGTTCTGTTTGGCGAAGTCAGGGTCTTCCACAGGCCCCATCCCTCGCCCGATACAGACAAGGGTGCTATTGCTTCAATCCGCAAATGGCTTGAAGAACACGGAGTGACACCATGAATCTCATGAATGTGGATGGCTACCACGCCAAAATTGACTACAACGAGGAAACGGATCAGTTTCGCGGGGAAATTCTTGGGCTTTCTGGAGGAGCGGACTTTTATGGGTCTAGCCCTGAGGAGCTTCGCCAAGAATTCAAAAAGTCATTGGATGTTTTTCTTGAGGTCTGCAAGGAGCAAGGAATCGAGCCCCGCAGGCACTATTCAGGAAAGTTCAATCTTCGGATCCCGCCTGAACTGCACCAAAAATTGGCGATGACTGCGGAGGTGCAGGGAAAGAGTCTCAATTCGCTCGCTCAGGAAGCACTCCAGAGAAGTGTCACGGCATAGAGGAACGGATAACAGGCCCCTCGAGTGGACAGGCCTCCATAGATTCTCTGCTTGCTCAAAATCCCTCAAGGGCACCTCGAAAATTAGGGTCTGTGCGTGTACCAAGTCTATGAGACTCATGTCTTAGTCTGTCTAGAATTGCCAAGCTGTCATAACAGCCGGCAATTTTTCGAGGTGCCCATAAGCCACTCCCATAGCCACCACGCCCATCCAGCACCTCCCCCACTCCTTCTTCGCCCGCCCCGCCGAGGTTGTCGCCCCCGAGCTCATCGGCTGCCTGCTGGTGAAACGCCAAGCCGATGGCGAGCTCTTGTGGGGCGTGATTGTGGAAACGGAGGCGTATTGCCAGAGCGAGCCTGCCTGCCACGGCCATCGCCGCCGCTCCCCCAGCAACGAAACCCTGTTTGGTGAGCCTGGGCGGTTTTATGTGTATGTGAGCTATGGCATTCACCACTGTGTCAATGTGGTGACTCACCGGGCTGACTGGGCCAATGGGGTGCTGCTGCGAGCGGCGGCCATTCCCGGTGAGCCGGAGCGGTTGGCGGCGGGGCCAGCCCTATTGGCACGTTGCTTTGGCATCGATCGCTTCCACGACGCCCAGTTGGTGCATCCCGATCGGGGGCTGTGGATAGCCCCGCGGCCGCCAGAGCTGGCAGCTTTGGGGGCCGTCGACCTTGTTCAAACCAGCCGCATCGGCATCAGCCAGGGCCAAGACCTCCCCTGGCGCTGGTATTGGCGGGCCAGCCGCAGTGTCAGCAGGCGGGTCCGGGGCGATCGGCCGCCTGCGCAGGTGCCGTGAGCCTTAGGGGGGTGTAGGGCAGCCTTCGCCTGAAAATCCCGCTTACGGTTGGGGTTGATGTTCATGCTGGGGCCATGACCATTGCTCCGCCAGTTGCACTTGCTGACGCCCTAGCGCCTCTGCAGCTGCCTGCTGATCTCTGCCTCAGCCCGGAACAATTTGCGGCGGTCTGTGCCGCCAATCCAGAGGCGGTACTTGAGCTCGATGCCGCTGGGCACCTGATCCACATGACTCCAACCGGAGGGGAAACCGGCGTCCGCAATAGTCGCCTGTTGATGCGCCTTCTGGTCTGGGCCGACCAGATCGGTGGCTGGCAGCTCTTCGATAGCTCCACCGGCTTTCGTCTGCCTGACGGCTCCGTGCTCAGCCCAGACGCCTCCCTGCTGCGTCTGGAGCGCTGGCAGGCCCTCACCCCTGAGCAGCGCCGCAGCTTCCCGCCCCTTTGTCCGGATGTGGTGGTGGAACTAGCCAGCCCCAGTGATCAAGGTCCCCGCGCTGTTGCCGCCCTGCGCCAGAAGATGGCGGCTTACCAGGCCAATGGGGCCCAGCTGGGCTGGTTGCTAATCCCTGAGGAGCATGCTGTGGAGATCTGGACGGCTACAGGTGAGCCGCACCGCATTGCGGCTGTTACCCATCTCGATGGAGGCGAGCTTCTGCCGGGATTGCGGCTTGAGCTGCAGGAAATCTGGCAGATTTAGCCAGAGGCAAGTCAGCCCCTACCCTGACTCTGTGAGCCGCCGCACCCCTTGAGCAGCTGGAGCCACCGCCACGTGCTGGATCTGGCGGCCTTTTCGCTGGATGATTTCACCACCGTGCTCTCCCTGGCCCAGCGCTTTCGCGCCCTGCCGGTAGCCGGTGCCCGCAAGCTGCCGGCCCTGCAGGGGCGGTTGATGACCAGCCTGTTCTTTGAGCCCAGCACCCGCACCCGCAGCAGCTTTGAGCTGGCGGCCCGGCGGCTCTCGGCCGATGTGCAGAGCTTCTCGCCCTCCTCCAGTTCCTTGAGTAAGGGCGAGAGCCTGCTCGATACGGCCCGCACCTACGTGGCCATGGGCGCCAACGTGCTGGTTGTGCGCCATCGCTGCGCCGGCGTGCCCCAGAGCCTGGCGGTCGACCTTGACCGGGCCGGTGAGCGGGTGGCGGTGCTCAATGCCGGCGATGGCCTGCACAGCCACCCCAGCCAGGGGCTACTGGATCTGTTCACCCTGGCGCGCCACTTCGCCCCTGAAGCCCCCTCGCCCGCGGCTCTGCGGGGCAAGCGCATCGTGATCGTGGGCGATGTGCTCCACTCCCGCGTGGCCCGCTCCAACCTCTGGGCCCTCACCGCCTGCGGCGCCGAGGTGGTGCTCTGCGGCCCGCCCACCCTGCTGCCGGATGCCTTCGCTGACTTTGTGGCCGCCCCCCCGCCAGGCCAGGCGGCCGATCCGGTGGCGATGCGGGGCCCGGTGCGGATTGAGCGCAGCCTGGAGGCGGCCCTGGCCGGGGCCGATGCCGTCATGACTCTGAGACTTCAGAAGGAGCGCATGCATCAGCACCTGCTCACCAGCCTCGATAGCTATCACCGGCGCTTCGGCATCACCGCTGAGCGCCTCACCCTCTGCGGCCGCCCCGTGCCCGTTCTCCACCCGGGGCCGGTCAACAGAGGCGTTGAACTGGCCGGGGAGGTGCTGGATGATCCCCAGGTGGCTCTGGTGGAAGAGCAGGTGCGCAACGGCATCCCGATTCGCATGGCCCTGCTCTATCTACTGGCGGCAGCCGAGCCGCTGGTATCAAGTGGACCTGATCAGAGCAGCTTGAAGCCGTCTAGCAGCAGGCCGTAGAGCAGCCCGATCCGGGCCATGTCGATCAGCTGCAAGACCAAGTCGTCGCCCCTGCGCCGGATCAGGGGCCCGCGGGCGCGAATGGCCAGTTCGATGGCGACTACGCAGATCAGGGCCCCCAGGGGATCCAGCTGGGAGAAGGCTCCGGTGATTGATCCGACCACGCCTCCGATGCTGAAGCTCACCAGCAACACGATCAGCAGCAGCGAAATCCGCCGCCAGGGATTGGCCGCCCAGCGCTCCAAACCCGCTCTGGCCTGGGCCACCCGTTCCTGGAAGCGGGTTTGCTGGTAGGGCCGCTCGGGGGGTCTGGCGATCACGGCTGAACCGGCATCGGCGGAGACCTCAGCGAACGAGGGAGCGAAAGAGGGTGGCAGGGAAGCGAACGGTGGTGATCCCCATCACCCGGCCCGAGCCCTGCCACACCATATCTACACCATTTCTGGCGCTTGGGTAGCCTCTTGCCACCACAGATAGGGGAATCCAATAAAAAAGCCCGTGGCCGAGGCCCGGGCTGGGTGATGGGGACTCCAGAACCAAAGCGGTTGGATCGGGGCTGTTCAACGGGCAGCAGACGTTTGTCAGAGCGTCCCCTGGGGGCCTTGACGACCAGAACCTCAGCTGTCGCCGTCTTTTTTGCGGGAGGCCTTGCCTTCCAGCAACTCCAGCAGAGCTTCCATCTGGGCCATGACGCCCCGCACTTCGCCGGCCTCAGGTAGCAGGCCGTCATCCATCACTCCCTGGTGCATCTCGCGGAGTTCCTGGCGGATGTACCGCAGGTGGCTGACCACCTGTTCGCGCTTCGACTGCGACATCTATGGCCGTTGACTAATCAACCCTTTTAACCCATCGCCTGCTCATGTCTGTCCAAATTGAGCTTTGGCCTGCTCGTAAAAGGGCCCATCCACCTCCCCAAGCCCCGCTTCCCGGGCCATTGCTTCGATTCGCCGTCGCACCGCCGGCCGCACGAAAAAGGGCACCTCCTTGAGCAGGGCCTCGGCGTCAGGGTGCCAGTTCATGCTGCCTGCCCAAAGAGGGTTGGCGATAAAAATGGAGAATAGGGGAAACGGGGGACCAAGTTAGGCAGGGCTGAAAACCCTTGCAGTAACTGGGCTGATCGTTTCGCTGTTTTCTGCCTTTGTACCCAAGCTGAACCCTGGTCTGTACCCAAGGGGGCCATGGGATCAGCTACCGAAGGGCCACAGCTCACTGCTGAGCAGGCCGCGGCCGTCGATCAGCTATTGCCGGCGCTGCGCAACGGTGAGATCGGCAGCCTGATTGGCCCGGCAGGCTCGGGTAAGTCATTCACCCTGGGCCACCTGTTGCGGGCGCTGGAGGTCGAAGGGCTGCGATGCCTGGTGGCCACCCCAACTCACAAGGCGGCCAGGGTCTGCAGGGAGTTCCTGGCTGGTGCCGGCGCCGCGGCCCGGGTCTGCACCGTTGCCAGCCTGCTGAAGCTGAGGCCCTCGCTGGATCGAGATGGCCGGATTCAATTCGCCACGCGTGGCGCCACTGAAGCTGCTTCTGCCCTGCGGGGTGAGCGGCCCGATCTGATCGTGGTGGATGAATCCTCGATGCTGAATAACGGCACCGCAACCGACCTGTGGGCCTTGGCCCAGGAGGTGGAAGCCGGCTTGCTTTTGGTGGGAGATAGGGCCCAGCTGCCGCCGGTGAACTCGACCATGGCCGCCCTGTTTCTGGATCCCCCAGGGGTGCGCTCTGAGCTGGTCACGGTGCGGAGGAACTCCGGCGCGGTGCTGCAGTTGGCCACGTCATTGCGGCAGGCCCAGCATCCATCGCTGGTGTGGCCCACGGCTTCCAGTCCTGCGGCCCAGGGCGGCAGCCGGATCGTGCTGCATCAGTGGCAATCGGGTTGGCTGGCGGCCGCGGCCAGGGCGATCTGTAATGAAGCCTGGGATGCCGATCCAGACGGGGCCCGCGTCATTGCTTGGGCCAACAGGACCGCTGCATCCCTGGGCCAGCGGCTGCGGGAACAGAGGTATGGCGCAGCCGCTGCCCGGGATTGGCAGATCGGTGAAATCCTGATTGCCCCGGGTGGCATCCAGTCCGAGGGCTCAGCATTGGCGGCGCCCCAGGCGGCGGCCTGCAGTGAGTTCAGGATCCTGGCGTTGGAGGCCCCCACCAGGCTTGAGCATCTGCTTGGCGTTCATCCCTGGCTCACCCCTACCCGGCAGCTGGAACGTGAGCTGGAGGTGGCAGCCGGCACCGATGCCCAACGCGCTCAGGTTGAAAACATCGTTACCGGCGATGAGCTGGAGGTCTGGCTGGAACCCCCCGGCGGTGTGGCCGAATCCTGGGGGCATCAGTGCCGGGAGGTGCGCAACAGCATCCGCCAGCACCTCGATGGTGGTGATCGGAAAAAGGCCCTGGCCGAGGTGGCCGATCTGGAATCAATCGTGCCGGTCCTGCGCCAGGCGGCGGCCCTTACATGCCACTCCAGCCAGGGCAGCAGCTTCCGCTCAGTGTTCGTGGCCGACGATCTCCGGCGCTGCGATGGCCCCGAGGCCCGGGCGCTCAGCTACGTGGCCTGCAGCAGGGCTTCTGAGGCGCTGCATCTATTGCCCATGCCGAGATTCGCGGATCGGATTGCCGTTGCTGCTGTCGCCCCCCAGGCCGTGCAGGAGGCAGCGTGATGCGGGTTATCCCTGCCCCCGTCAGAACCGGCCGCCAGGGACCACAAAACGGCCGTGCGGTGCGAAGGGGTGCACCGGCTGTCCCTGCCCCACAACTGCCGGCCGCGGCCAGGGTGAAGGGCTCACGGCTGCCGGCAGGTCATCCCCTGAAGGTGGCGTTAGCGGCGCTGCAGTTGGCGCAGGTGCCGGCCTCACTGCCGGAGCTTTATCAGCACTGCGCCCTCACCCACCCTGACCCGGACAAGACCTGGGGGTGGCCGCATGTGCGGGGCTATCGGCTGCTGTTCGATCTGATTTCTGCTGGCACCGGCAGCCCTGCCCGATCAGCTGGCGGGCCCGGGCGATTGGGTGTTTGAGCTGCCATGCCCCTGCTGGCGGCCAGGAATGAGGAGGCCCTGGGCCAGGGGGGTCGGGACCGATGCCGACCGGCGGGTGCTGTTCCTGCTCAGCCCGCAGGAGCTACGGATCGTTGGCGCCGTGATCGGGGGGAAGGTGCTGCCGCCGGCTGAGGCTGTGGCGTTGTGGCTGGCTTGGCCCTGGCAGCCCGTTTCCGAGGGGCAGCCATGGCCGGATCGTGATCCTGGGGCAGCAGCTCAACAGGGACCGATGCCGCAATGGTGATGGCGGCAGCAGGACTGCCTGAGCAGCTTCCACTCAGCCCATCGGGCGGCTGCCTGGGCAGCCCGGCTGACCTTCCATGCTGGACAGCTGGAGGCCTCTTGATCACCCCAGCCGACTCGAACAATCACCTCGTTGGCCTCCCCTATCCGGGTGATTGCTAGTAACTGCACTGCAGTCC
>NZ_JAGQCQ010000017.1:0-22915 GCF_024346275.1 Cyanobium sp. BA20m-p-22 | reverse complement strand
CGCCCAGCCCCCGCTGCCCCTTCACCTGCACCTGCACCTCAGGGGGTGACGGTTTTTCGCCATGGAGCCCCTCGATGGCGGCCAGCTCCAGGGTCAGCCGCATCAGGCCGCAGCGCACGGTGAGCTCCCGGCCGTCATCGGAGAGGGCCAGCACCTCGCCGGCCTTGCCCAGCGACAACACCCGCACCCGATCGCCCACCACCGGCATCCAGCCGCGATGCTCGCGCCGCTCCGGGGTGGGGCGGTGCTGCTGCTCGAGGTGCTTGAGCCGCTGGCCAGCCTGGCGGGCGGTTTCACCCAGGGCGGTGCTGCTGGCGGCCCCCGAGCCTGAACCCTGGCGCAACCGGCGGATGATCCGCTTCACCTCATTCTGGCCCTGGCGGATCGAGCGCTCCAGCTGCTGGCGCCGCTGCTCCTGCAGCTCGGCGCTCTGCTGCTTTTGCTGCTGCCAGCGCTCCAGCAGCTCCTCATGCAGCAGCTCGGTGCGGGCCAGCAGAACAGCGGCCTCCTCGGCGGCCTCCTGCTGGCGCTGGCGCTGGTTTTCCAGCCCGGCGATCACCTGGTTGACCTCCCCCTCGCCGCGGGGCGCCAGCAGCGCTTCGGCCTCGCTCAGCACGGCGCCAGCGAGGCCGAGGCGGCTGGCGATCGCCAGGGCATTGCTGCGCCCGGGGATGCCCCACTGCAGGTGGTAGGTGGGTGAGAGGGTCTCCACGTTGAACGCCACCGAGGCGTTCTCGAAGCGCGGGTCGTTGTATTTGAGGGCCTTGAGTTCGCCGAAGTGGGTGGTGGCGATCGTCAGCCGGGCCCGATCGGCCAGGTGCTTGAGCAGGGCCGTAGCCAGGGCCGAACCCTCGAGCGGATCGGTGCCGGCACCCACCTCATCGAGCAGCACCAGGGCCGGCCCAGCCGCCAAACCTTCTCCAGCCCCAGCCGGAAGGGCAGCCAGGATGCGGGCGATGCGGCGGATGTGGCCGCTGAAGGTGGAGAGGTTCTGCTGCAGGGATTGCTCATCGCCGATGTCGGCCAGCACAAGGGCACACCAGGGCAGGCGCGGCGTGCCGCTGCAGGGCAGGAACAGGCCGGCCCTGGCCATCAGCGCCGCCAGGCCCACACTCTTGAGGGTGACGGTCTTGCCGCCGGTGTTCGGGCCGGTGATCGCCACCACCCGCAGCTCCGGGGCCACCTGAATCGTCACCGGCACCACCGGCTGACCGCCCTCACGCTTGTGCTGCCACAGCAGCAGCGGATGGCGCAGGTCGCGCAGCTCAAAGGGGGTCGCCGAGCCGTCCAGCAGCACAGGGCGCACCGCCCCCAGCCAGGCGCCGTAGCGGGCCCGGGCCAAGGCGGCATCCAGACGCACCAAAATCCCATGCAGCTGGTCCAACGGCTCCGCCTGCTCCCCCACCAGGCCGCTGAGGGCCAGCAGCACCTCACGCTCGAGTTCCCGCTCCTGCCCCTGCAGCTCCCGCAGGCGGTTGCCCAGGGAGATCACCGCCTGGGGTTCGATGAACACCGTCTGGCCCGAGGCGGAGCTGTCGTGCACCAGGCCCTTCACCTGGCCGGCGGCCCCGGCCTTCACCGCCAGCACCGGCCGGCCTGAGCGCTCCGAGATCACGCTGTCTTGCAGCAGGGGCCCGTAGCGGCGCACCAGCTCCTGCAGCCGCTCGCGCCGCTCGGCCAACGCCGCCTGCAGGCGGCGGCGCAGGGCCGCCAGCTCCTCGCTGGCCCGATCCGCCACCCGGCCGCCCTCCTCCAGGCAGTGGTGCAGGCGCTGCTCCAGCTCCGGCAGGGTGCGCAGCTCGCTCACCAGCTCGGTGCAGACCGGTCGCAGCTCCGGATCGTCGATCTGACGCCTCAGCCGCCGCGCCGCCGCCAGGGTGCCGGCCAGGGCCAGCAGCTGCTCGCCACCGGCGCAGCCGCCCTTGGCGCACAGGGCCACCGTGGGGCTGATGTCCACCGCCCCCAGGAAACTGAGGCCGCCCTCCACCAACCCATCGAGACCCAACAACTCGGTGGTTTCGGCCAGCAGCCGTTGACTGGCGGCGAGATCGGCAGGCAGGGGCAGGGCGCGGCAGTGGCGACCTCCGGCGTCGGTGCTGGCAAAGCTGGCCAGGTGGGCCGCCAGCCGCGGCCACTCCAGCAGCACCAGGGTTTCGGCGGCGATGGCGGCATCACTCACCAGCGTTGAGCGTCAGCCCCTGGGCCAAGGGGCCGAGTGATTGGGTTGGGGCCGCAGCCATGGTGATGAGACTTGCTCTGACCATTCTCGGGCAATGCACCAGCGGCAGCGAGTTTGGGCATAGGGGAGTTAAACCAACTGGAATCCCACGACAAGCAACTTGCCTACGATGAATCCATGGCCAAGACGCCCCTGCTGACACCCCTACAGCGTGAACACTGGCAGCGCCGCTGGGCCAGCGAGGCCGGGCAATTGCAGCAGCGCCGCCGCCAGCTGCTGGAGGTGGCGGCGACCGTGGCGTCCGTGCTGCGTGCTCAGTGGCCCGAAGTGTCGCTCTGGCTATATGGCTCGAGCCTGGGACCAGGCTTTCATGCCGATTCGGATCTCGATTTAGCTGTGGCACAGTTGCCGGCCGAGGACCTGATTGAGGCTTTGGATTTGGCGCAACGCTGCGCTGGTCGGGAACTAGACCGCCACAAAGCCTCGCCTGTCGCCCTCGACCTTGTGCGACTGGAGGCGTTGCCCTTGTGCTGGCAGGAGCGGATCCAGCGAGATGGCCAACCCCTGCGCTGATTGCCATGCCACTTGATCCACCCCCGCCCAGGCGACTGCGCGATCTGGCAACCGATCTGGCGGTGGAGCGCCAGCGGCTGGAAGCCCTGATCGCAAGCTTGGAGAGGCTTTCCCAGCGCTGGCAAAGCGAGGGCGCTGATGCCGAGCGGGTGGATGCTGCAGATCGTGCGGGTGCTGAATCGCGGCACTCCTGAAGGTGCCGACTGGCACCGCCGGCTATTGGATCGCCTCACCCAGGCCACGGACCTAAGACCGCCCCTGTTGTCTGCCTCTACGGCTCAATCACTGGCGAAACTGCTGGGATTTCGCCATGTCGTCCGTCACCTCTACGCCGACGATCTGGATCCAGAGCAAGTGAACCTGCGGTTGGCAGGTGCCCTGGAACTCTGGCCGCGGCTAAGCGCCGATCTGGCGAGCTTCGATAGCTGGCTGAAGGAACTGATCACCATTGGAGAGGCCGGCCGCAGGCCCCTTGGAGGACTTGGTCAGCCGGGCAGGTTGGAGGGGATTCCGCCGGCGGGCTCATAGAGCATCTCCAGCCAGTTGCCTTCCGGATCCTGCAGGTAGAAGGAGGCCGTGCCGTCGCGGTGGTCGTGCACCGGACCACAGCTGTGGCCAGCCGCCACCAGGCTGGCGCGCACCCCATCCACCTCGGAGCGCTGGTGAAAGTGGAAAGCGAAGTGGGGGCCTGCGGCCCGGTAGCTTTCGCTGAGCAGGGCGATGCCCGTGCCGCCGCCTGGCCATTCCAGGTAGGCCCAGTCGGGGGCATCCCAGGTGAGTTGCAAGCCCAAGGAGAGATAGAAAGCCTTGGCCCGATCCATGTCCTGCACCCGCAGGGCCACATGGCCAAGGCGATGGACTGGGGCCGGAGCCATGGACACCTGTTGCATAAAAGTCATTCTCGGGCACTGCGCCAGCCAGTGTGGTTCTGGTGCAGCTTGACCACCAACAGCAACCAGGCCGTGCCGACCAGGGTGTGCAGGGGGTAGGTCATCGATGGGGAGGGGATGACAAAGGGAAGTAGGGCGAGTCCATAGGCGGGCGGGCAGGTCAGTTGCGCCAGTTGCAGGGCCAGGCCAGTGACCAACACAGCCGAGAAGGCCGCCAGGGGAGAAACCCCCAGGGTTTCCACCAGCATTGAACCCGCCAGGGCTGCCACTCCCGTCACCAGCAACACTGCAAAGGGTCGCTCCTGCCAGGGGCAGTGATGGGGCTGGGCAAGCATTTCCCAGCAGATCACAAACAGGGGTGGGTAGAGCACCAGGCGCGAGCCGAGCAGCTGCACCAGCAGCAGCCCCCCGGCCACAAAAATGGCCAGGGGCAGCCATGGGGAGGGAATGGGGCCATGGCCAAGAGCTGGGCGAGGGTGGGGAATGGTGCCCGGGGCCAAGCGGCTGCGCAGCACCGCCAAAAGGGCCAGACCTCCGGTGCCGACCAGGATTGTGGCCGGATACTGCCAACTTGTGATCCCCAGGGCCAGGGGCAGCATCCCGGCTGAAATGGCTGGCACGATCGGCGAGCGCAGGGCCCGGATCACCAGCAAGCTCAACAGCAGGATCAGCACCACCGAAACGGGGCCATAGGGAATCGTGCGGCTGATTCCCACCCCCAGAATCGCCGTCAGCACTGGCGTCAGCACCAGCAGCCGGGGCGAGCGGGCCCAGCTGCCAGCAGGATCGCTGAACAGCACCGATGCCAGCGCTCCCAGCTCAGGAAACAACAAAAAAGGGATGGCGCTGGCGTTAGCAAGGGCCGTAATCAGGGCCAGATAAAGGGCCGTTGCCAGGGTGGGGCCCGATCGCAATTGAATCAACTCAGCCCTGCCTGAGCCACTGGGCCGCCTCGCAGGCGTGATAAGTGAGGATTAAATCGGCGCCGGCCCGTTTGAAGCAGAGCAGGGTTTCCAGCACCACCGCTCGCTCGTCGATCCAGCCCCTCTCTGCCGCCGCCTTGACCATGGCGTATTCACCGCTGACGTTGTAAGCGGCAATGGGAAGCTCGGTTTCACCCCGCAGCCGGTAAATGATGTCGAGGTAGGCCAGGCCTGGCTTCACCATGATGATGTCAGCGCCCTCCTGTTCATCGAGCTGGGCCTCGGTGAGGGCTTCACGGCCATTGGCCGGATCCATCTGGTAGGTGGATTTATCGCCAGGGATGGGCTTGCCGGCGGCGGCCCGGGGAGCGGAATCCAGGGCTTCACGGAAGGGGCCGTAATAGGCGGAGGCGTATTTGGCGGTATAGCTGATGATGCCGATGTGCTCAAAACCCTCCTCATCGAGGGCCTCGCGGATGGCCCCAACCCGGCCGTCCATCATGTCGCTGGGGCCGATCAGGTCTGCACCGGCCCGGGCCTGGGCCACGGCCTGCTTGCAGAGCACCGCCACCGTCTCATCATTGAGCACCACCCCCCCATCGCTGACGATGCCGTCGTGGCCATCGCAGGAATAGGGATCCAGGGCCACGTCGGTCATGATCGCCATGCCCGGATGCACCTCCTTGAGCCGGCGAATGGCTCGGGGGATCAGGCCATGCTCGTTGAAGCACTCGGCCCCGTCCTCCGTTTTGAGGCCGTCGGCCACCTTGGGGAACAGCACCACGCAGCGGATGCCCAGCTCCCAGGCGCGGCCCACCTCCTCCACCAGCCCCTCCAGGCTCCAGCGCATGGCCCCTGGCATGGCCCCGATCGGCTCGTTGCTGGCGCCCTCATGCACAAAGAGCGGATAGATGAAGTCGGCGGCGCTGAGCTGGTGCTCCCGCACCATCGCCCGCAGGGCCGGGGTGCGGCGCAGCCTGCGGGGGCGGTAGGTGAGCTCCATGGGGCCAATCTCTCTAGGGCGGATCCTAGAGACGGGCGGCCTGAATCCAACCCGCCCGGGGATCGGCACTGCGGGCGGCGCGCAGCTGCTCCAGCAACTGCCGTTCCTCGGCACTGAGCTGGCCTGGCAACTTGAGCACAGGGGTGAGCAGCAGGTCGCCGCGGCCGTCCTTGAGCGGCCAACCCTTGCCCTTGAGCCGCAGGCTGCGGCCCAGGGTCATGCCGGGGGGCACCTGGACGGAGGCCTCTCCGTCGGGGGTGGCCACCCGCACCTCGCCGCCGAGGGCCAGCTCATCGAGGCTGAGGGGCAGCTCGGCCCGCAGCTGGTCGCCGTCGAGCTTCCACACCGGATGCTCCTGGAGCTGCAGGTTGAGGTAGAGGTCGCCGCGGCGGCCGGTGCCGGGCTGCAGATTGCCCTTGCCCTTAAGCCGCAGCCGGCTGCCGTGCTTGACCCCTGGGGGGATGCGCACCTGCACCCGCTCGTCGTTGACGGCCAGGGTGCGCTCGGAGCCGCGGAAGGCGTCGGCAAAGGAGAGGCTGATGCTGGCCTCAGCATCGAGATTCACCGCAGGGGCGCGGCCCCCTCCAGGCATACCGCCTGGCATGCCGCCGGCAAATCCACCGGGAAAGCCCGAACTAAAACCGAAACCGCCCGGGGCACCGCCGGAGGCGGGCCCGCCAAAACGTCCCAGCAGGTCGTTGATGAAATCGTCGAAATTGCCGTAGCGGCCGAAGTCAACGTCCACCCCGCCCGTGCCAGAGCCGCCGCCGGCCTGGCTCCAGTACTGGCCAAACTGTTCGTAGCGGCGGCGCTTATCCGGGTCGGAGAGCACCTCATAGGCCTCGCTCACCTCCTTGAACTTGGCCTCGGCACCCGCATCGTCTGGATTGACATCCGGGTGGTACTGGCGGGCCAGCTTGCGAAAGGCCCGCTTGATGGCGTCCGCATCGGCGCTCCGCTCCACGCCCAGCACCTTGAAGTAGTCGCGGTAGCCGTTTGCGCCCATCGACCTCCCTATCCACCGCTGCGACCATTGTTTCAGCCACGGGGCTGTTCAGCCGCCGCGCCGAAGGGCGGAAGGCCGAACGCCGGCGCCCCAACACTCCGCTGTGGTTTTGCGCACACGGCCCGGCCAAAGCCGGCCATCAGCCGTAGCCTCCGGGCCCTGACCCGCACCCCGCACCCCGCACCCCGATGCTCGAGTTCGGCTCCCTGCGTTCTGCCCTATTGATCGGCCTGAGCACGGTGCTGCTGGGCTTTACGGCCACCGCCAGTGCCGCCAAAGGAGCCAACGTTCCTGGCGCCTCAACCACCCCCAGCCTCGGCGAGCCTCTGGCCCCCTCCAGCCCAGAACAAAAGGCCCTCAGCGACCACCTGCGGGCCAAGGGGGCGATTTTCTATGGCGCCTGGTGGTGTCCAGCCTGCTTCCAGCAGAAAAATCTGTTTGGTAAAGAGGCCGGTAACACCCTTCCCTACGTGGAGTGCGACAAGACCGACCCAGGCCGGGCCCGCTGCCAGGCCGCCCAGATCCGCGCCTACCCCACCTGGGACCAGCCAGGCAAGGAGCGCCGCGAAGGCGTCCAGTCCCTCCAGGAACTGAAGATCTGGAGCGGCTTCCCAGGAAGCACCCCCTAAAAAGCTGCCCTGCAGCCATCCCTACCGGAAGCGAGTGGTCCTCTCCCCAGCCTGCGAACGCAACAAGCAGCCGCTCCTGGCCCTGCTTCAAGCCTGGCTGCCCGAGCGGGCGCGGGTGCTTGAGATTGGCTCCGGCAGCGGCCAGCACGCCGCCTATTTCGGCGCGAACATCCCAGCTTTGAACTGGCAAGCCAGCGAGCGACAGGAGGGGCTGGCAATCCTGCGGGGCCAACTTGCAGGCCTGGCCCGGCAGGAGCTGGCGCCAGCTGCCGACCTGCCCACGCCAATCCGCCTCGATGTGACCGCGGCCGAGCAGTGGCCTGGCGGCCGCTTCGACGCCGTATTCAGCGCCAACACCTGCCACATCATGCCGGCGGCAGCCCTGCCCCAGCTGCTGGCCGGAGTGCGCCAGGTGCTGGAGCCCGGTGGCCTGCTGCTGCTCTACGGCCCCTTTCACGACGGTGGGGTGCACACCGCGGCCAGCAACCTCAGCTTCGATACCCATCTGCGCAACCTCGATCCAGCCATGGGGGTGCGGGATGCACTGGAGCTAAAGCAGCAAGCCCTCGCCGTGGGCCTGGAGCCCCTTGACGATGTGGCCATGCCAGCCAACAACCGCACCCTGATCTTCAGCGCTGGGCCCTGGCAATCCAGCAGGATGTTGCCATGAGCCAACAAACATCCGCCATTGAACTGCTGGGCTACGCGGCAGCTTCCCTGACCACCTTGAGCTTCATTCCCCAGGCAATGAGAACCCTCAGCAGTGGCGACACCCGGGGGATCTCCCTAAGCATGTATGCCTTTTTTACCAGTGGGATTGCCCTGTGGCTGGTTTATGGCATTTTCACGCGCAATGGCCCTCTGATCATTGCCAATGCGATCACGGTTGTGCTCTCGGGCCTAATTCTGCAGCGCAAGCTGGAGGATCACTTAGGCGAAAAGCGCAGCAGCAGCAAAGCCGGGTCTCGCAAAACCGGGAGAAAACATAGAATTATCAGGCCGAAAACATGACCCGGCCAAGAACAAAACGAATCCAATATTCCCGACTGATTAAACAGCCCTAGCCAACCAAGTAATCTGGAATCACACTAAATAATATTGCCAATGCCAAGGCGGCAAAGCAATTCTCCAACCCCTGCAAGCCGCCGAACAGATTGCTCAAATCATTGCCAGCCGAATTAGTAATCCTGTAGAGCCTAACACTGCTAAAGTACAACGAATAGCAGGAGTACATTGCCGCCAAGAAAGACGCCACTGCAAACATAATTTCCTGCCAGTTGGCAGAGGAGACATCCTGGAGGGCGCCCCCAGCCTTGACAACAACAAGCACGGCGATAGCGATGGCAGCAATTCTCTGCTTGGCCACAAGCTCCCTGAACTCAACATCCTGCTTTGGAGTGAATTCAAATTGAAATTTGGCCATTAATTCAGAATTCCCAGCGACCCCAAGCCTAGACCAGAGTTGATCAGGCTCTGCTTGAAAAAGCGAGCGCCAAAGCCTGATCGAGCACAAGTCTGCAGGGTTTGAAGGAGTTGACCGGGCCCTACGGTGAATTTCTGCCCCCGGCTTCCCGCAGTGCACCCGAATACAGCCCGCCCGCCCGTAGCCCTGGTCACCGGGGCCTCCTCCGGCATTGGCCTGGCGGCGGCGCAGGCCCTGCTCGAGCGCGGCTTCACGGTGGTTGGCGCAGCGCGGCGCCAGGAGCCGATGGCCCCCCTGGTGCCTGCCGGCCTGCAGCCACTGGCCCTCGATCTGGCCGAGCCCGCCAGCATTGCGGCAGCTGCGGAGCGCCTCGCCCAGGACCACCCCGGCGGCATCGACCTGCTCGTAAATAATGCCGGCTATGGCGTCTACGGTTCGGTAGAGGAAACGCCACTGGCTGTGGCCCGCCGCCAGTTTGAGGTGAACCTATTCGGCCTGGCGGACCTCACCCAGCGCCTACTGCCGGCGATGCGACAGCGCCGTTCGGGGCGAATCATCAACGTCTCCTCAATGGGTGGGCGCATCTATGCGCCGCTGGGGGCCTGGTATCACGCCTCCAAGCACGCCCTAGAGGGTTGGTCTGACTGCCTGCGGCTGGAGCTTGCCGATTTCGGCATTCACGTGGTGGTGGTGCAACCCGGCATCATCCGCACCAACTTTGCCGAAACGATGCAGGAGCCCCTGCTGGAGCGCTCCGGCAACGGCCCCTACGGCCAACTCACCAAGATTTTGCTGGAGGGCTTTGCCGACATCTACGACGCCCGCCGCAGCTCCTCACCCAACCTGGTGGGCAGAACGATCGCAGCTGCGGCCTGTGCGGCCCATCCCCGCAGCCGTTACGTGGTGGGCTATCTGGCCCGGCCCCTGCTGCTGGTGCGCAACCTGCTCGGCGATCGCATCTACGACTCGCTCACGATGGCCAACTTCCGCCGGCGCTAAAGCTAAAAAGGGCCCTTCCAGGCCCCATGGATCATTTGGGTGATAAGGCTGATCTCACCCCATCTCCCTTAAAGGGTCAGGCGGCCACGGGGGCGGTCTGACGGGAGAAACGAACGATGTTATTCGCTGTTACGGATTTGCTCTTACCGAGCAGGCTTCAGTCACCCTCCTCATACCCCGTCGAAACCATTGCAGCCCCGGAAAGGGGGAATGGAGCTGAGCGGAATCGAACCGCTGTCCGAAGAACCGGTGTGGATCACCTAGTCCGGCCGAAACCGGACTCCGTCATTGTGACAGCTTCAACCGCAGACCGCAGGGGTGGGCATCACCGACCAAGACACCAGCTCAATCAGCGGCGTGGCGGTGGTGCCACCGGGTCTTGAGGAAGCCGCAGCGGCCGAGCTCACGGCCCTGGGCTGTCAGGCCGGCCCACCCCTACGCCGGGCCGTGCGCTTCCAAACAAACCTGGCCGGCTACTACCGCCTGCACCTCCAGGCCCGCCTGCCCTTCCGGCTGCTGCGGGAGCTGGCCAGCTTTCCCTGCCACAGCCGCGACGAGCTCTACGCCGGTGTGCAGCGCGCCGTCGACTGGGGCCGCTGGCTGCCTCCTGGTGCCAGCTTCCGGGTCGATGCCACCGGCAGCGCCCCCGGCCTCAACCACAGCCACTACAGCGCCCTACAGGTCAAAAATGCCCTGGTAGATCTGCAGCGCCAGCAGTGGGGCGCCCGCTCCTCGGTCGACCTGGACGATCCCGACCTGGCCCTGCACCTGCACCTCGGCGGCGGTGCAGCAGCCCTGAGCATCGATGGCAGCGGCGCCAGCCTGCACAAGCGGGGCTACCGGGCTGCCATGGGCCTGGCCCCGCTCAAGGAAAACCTCGCCGCCGGCCTGATCGCCCTCACCGGCTGGGATGGCTCGGTGCCCCTAGCCGACCCCCTTTGCGGCTCCGGCACCCTGCTGATCGAAGCCGCCTGCAGGGCCCTGGGCCGGGCGCCGGGGCTGGGGCGCCCCTTCGGCCTCGAGCGCTGGCCCGATTTCAACCCCCAGCTCTGGCAGCAGGAGCGCGAGGCCGCCGCGGCCCTGGCCCGGGAGACACTCCCCTGCGTCAAGGCCCTGGCCCCAATCGTGGGGATGGAGCAGGACGCCGGGGTGCTGGAGCAGGCCCGCAGCAACGCCAAGGCAGCGGGGGTAGCCGAGGCCCTCGATCTGCACCAGGGCGACTGCCGTGACTTTGAGCCGCCGCCGGGGCCAGGGATCCTGGTCTGCAACCCGCCCTACGGCGAGCGCCTCGGTGGGGGACTAGGTGGGGGCGAGGCCCTGGAATCCCTCTACGCCGACCTGGGCCGCATGCTGAAGGAACGCTGCAGCGGCTGGAGCCTGTGGCTGCTGAGCGGCAACCCGGAACTCACCGGCGCCCTCAAAATGAAGGCCAGCCGCCGCATCCCGATCAGCAACGGCGGCATTGACTGCCGCTGGCTGCACTACGAGGTGCGCTAATCCTTTAGCGACCCAGGATTGCCCTGGTGGTCTTGCTCAGACCGGCGGTGGTCTGGGGCAGGTAGGGGCCCTTGAGCAGCTGGCCGCCGACGCGCACGAACACCCCGGCCAGCACCAGATCCAAAGCGGCCACCGCCAGGGCGGCATGGATCCAGCTCAGCCCCTGGGCCGCGTGCAGCCACAGCAGCAGGGCCAGCTCGGCACCGATCAGGGCCAGCAGCAGCAGGGCCAGCCCGCCGCTGAGCAGCAGGGCACCGCTGATCAGGCGCCGCTTCTCCCTATCCACCTCCTGCAGGGCAATGCGCACGTGCAGGTCCATCACCGAAGTCAGCAGGGCGCCAACCCGGCCCGCCGCCACCCGGGCCACACCGGGTGAGCTCGAATCCGTCATGAGGAGCGCCGGCCTGAGGCCAGCAGCAGGCCCAGCAACACCCCAACGCCCGTGGCAATGCCGATCGCCAGCAGGGGACGCTCCCGCACCGGCTTCTCAATCCGGGGCCGCAGGCTGGAATTGAGCTCATCGAGCAGGCTCTCCAGCTGGGCTTCGATCGGTGCCAGGTTTTCGGCCAGGCGGCTGGTCTGGCCGCCGGCCACATCCAGCAGCTCGAGCAGCTGGTCCTTAACCACCGTGGCCGTTCGACCGGATTGGCTGGCGATCACCTCCACCACCTCATCGAAGCTGCCCCGGGTGGCCTCAAGGGCCTGGCGGGCCACGGCCGGCCACTCCCGCTGAATGGAGGGGATCAGGGTCTCGAAACGATCGCGAAAGCCCTCGGGGCTGGCGCTGCGGGGAGGCGTTTCGGCGGTCATGGCGGAGGGGGAGGCAACTCAGCTCAACCCACAACCTAAGGAGGGGGTTGAGATTTCGAAACCCTCCGCTACATTTCTGCTGCTCGGCGCACGGGCCTGTTGGTTCACATCAATCAGGTCGGGCTCACCCACTTCAAGTCGTTCGGCGGATCAATCACGATTCCGCTGGAAGAGGGCTTCACTGTGGTGACCGGCCCCAACGGCTCTGGCAAGAGCAACATTCTCGACGCGGTGCTGTTCTGCCTGGGCCTGGCCAGCAGCCGCGGCATGCGGGCCGATCGCCTGCCAGACCTGATCAACAGCGCCATGCTGCGGGAGGGCAAGGCCGCCGAAACCTCGGTGAACGTGCGCTTTGACCTCAGCGAGTGGCAGCCCGACCCAGCCGAAGCGGGCCTGGAGCCCCCCGAGGAGGGCCCCTGGATCAGACCCGACCAGACCGAGTGGACGGTGAGCCGCCGCCTGCGGGTGGCCCCCGGCGGCACCTATGCCAGCAGCTTCAGCGCCGACGGGGTGCCGTGCAACCTGCAGCAGCTACAGGGCCAGCTGCGGCGCCTGCGGGTGGATCCGGAGGGCAGCAATGTGGTGATGCAGGGCGACGTGACCCGCATCGTTTCGATGGGCGCCAAGGATCGACGCGGCATCATCGATGAGCTGGCCGGCGTCGCCCTCTTCGATTCCCGAATCGAGCAGAGTCGCGCCAAGCTCGACGAGGTGCAGGAGCGCCAGGAGCGCTGTGCAATCGTCCAGCAGGAACTGCTGGGCTCCCGCCAGAAACTCGAGCGCGACTGCGCCAAGGCCCGCACCTATCAAGACCTGCGCCAGCGCCACCACACGGGCCGACTGCGGGAACAGCTACTGGCTTTCGAGGCGGCCCGGGCCAACCAGGCCGCCCTCAGCCGGCGCCGCGAAGAGCTCACCGCCCAGCACCAGACAGACCGCGAGGCCATCGCCGCCGGCGAGCAGGCTCTTGGGGCCGCCGCCGCCGCCCTCGAGCAGCTGCAGGCGGAGGTCAAGGCCCTCGGCGAAGACCAGCTGATCGCCGTGCAGGCCGAACTTGCCGGCCTCGAAGCCAGTGGCCGCGAACTGGCCCGCCAGGGGGAAAAACACCAGCTCGAAGCCGAAGCGCTGCAACGCCAGCGGCAGGAACTGGCCCGCGGCCAGGGCGACCTGCGCCAGCAGCAGCAGGCCCTCGAGACCAGCTCCGATCTGGCCGAGCTGGAAGCCGCCGAGCAGGCCTGCCGCAGCGCTGAAGGCGCCGTGGAACTCTCCCGCCGCCGCCTGGGCGAAGTGGCGGGCCGCTCCGGCAGCTGGCTGGAGGAACAGAGGCAACGCAGCCTGGCCCGCCAGCAGCTGGCCGAGCAGATCGGGCCACTGGAGGCGGAGCGCCAACAGCTGCAGGAGCGGCTGCGCCAGCAGCAGGAGCGGCTGACGGAGCTGGGGGCCGAGGAGCAGCAGGAGGGGATCAGCCAACAGGGCGTCCAGCAGCAGCTGGAGGCCACCGAAAGTGCCTGGCAGCAGGTGGGGGAGGCCACCAGGCTGAGGCAGCAACAGGTGCAGGAGCTGGCCGAGGCCCTGGCCCTGCAGCAGCGCACCCGCAGCCGCCTGGAGCAGGAACAGGCCACCCTGGAGCGGGAGATCGCCCGGCTCGACAGTCGCCGCGAAACCCTGCAGGAAAGCCGTGGCACCGGCGCCCTGCGGGTGCTGCTGGAGGCGGGCCTCGACGGCATCCACGGGCCCGTGGCCCAGCTCGCTGAGGTGGAGGAGCGCCATCGCTATGCGCTCGAAGTGGCGGCCGGCGGGCGCCTCGGCCAGGTGGTGGTCGACGACGACCGCATCGCCGCCCGGGCGATTGAGCTGCTCAAGCAACGCCGGGCCGGCCGGCTCACCTTCCTGCCGCTCAACAAGATTCGGGGGGGCTCCGGTGGCGGCTCCAGTGGCAGTGGCGGGGCAGCCCTGCAACGCGGTGGTGCGGCAGGGGGTGGTGCAGGTGGTAGCGGGCTGGTCGGCAGGGCCGTCGACCTGGTGCGTCACGAGCCGGTATACGCGGAGGTGTTCCGCTACGTCTTCGGTGACACCCTGGTGTTCGACAACCTGGCCAACGCCAGGCGCGAGTTGGGCCGCTGCCGGGCGGTGACCCTGGAGGGCGAACTGCTCGAGAAGAGCGGTGCCATGACCGGCGGCAGCCAGCAGCAGCGGGGCGGCCAACTCAGCTTTGGTCGGGCCCAGGATGGCGACGAGGCCGAACCCCATCGCCAAAGGTTGCTGGAGCTGGGCGAGAGCCTGCTGGCCTGCCGCCGCAGGGAAGCCGACCTGGGCCAACAGCTCGAGCGCCTGCGGCCCCAGCTGCTGGAGCACCAGCAACGTCAGGCGGCCCTGGAGGCCGAGCGCAGCGCCGCCCAGCGCGCCCTGGCCCCCCAGCAGCAACGCCAGCAGCAGCTGGGCACCCGCCTGGGGCAACTGCAGGCCACCCTGCAGGCCGATCTGCAGCGCCAACAGGAGCTGGAGGGGCTCCTCAGCCCCCTCCAGGCCCAGCGCACGGCCCTCGAGGCGAGCGAAACCGCCGTGCAGGCCTCCGGCGACGCTGCCCGCTGGCAGGGGCTCCAGAGCGAGCTGGAGTCGGCCGACTCCGCCCTTGCCGCGGCCCGCAACCAGCGCGATGGCCTGCTGGCAGCCCGACGCGAGCGGGCCCTGGTGGCCGAGCGGCTGAGCAACCAGCTTCAAGCCCTGGCGAGCGATGAACAGCGACTGGTGGCGGCCGTCAATGCCCTGGTGGCAGACCGGGCCCACTGGAAGGGGCGGCAGCAGGCCGACCAGGAGCGGCGCAATGCCCTGGAAAGCCAGCAGCAGGATCTGCAAACCCGCTTCGGCGAGCGGCGGCGCGCCCGCGATGCCGCCGAGGCCCAGCTCTCAGCCCAACGCCAGGCCCTGCAGCAGCAGCAGTGGGAGCTGCAACGCCTGGCTGAAGAGCTCGACTCCCTGGCCGAGCAGCTGCGCGGCGACCAACTGCGCCTCGAGCAACTGGAGCGGGAGTTGCCCGATCCCCGACCTGAGATCCCGACGGAGGTGCGCGAGGCGGGTCTGGAGGCGTTGCAGGAAGAACTGCGCAGCCTCCAGGCCCGCATGGAAGCCCTCGAACCGGTGAACATGCTGGCGCTCGAAGAGCTGGAGCAGCTGGAAATCCGGCTGGCCGAGCTGGAGGAGCGCCTCGAGGTGCTCAGCAAGGAACGCGAGGAGCTGCTGCTGCGCATCGAAACCGTGGCCACCCTGCGCCAGGAGGCTTTCCTGGAGGCGTTCACGGCGGTGGACGGCCACTTCCGCACGATCTTCGAGGGTCTCTCCGACGGGGAAGGTCACCTGCAGCTGGAAAATCCCGAATCCCCCCTGGATGGGGGCCTCACCCTGGTGGCCCATCCCAAGGGCAAGGCCGTGCGCCGCCTCAACTCGATGAGCGGCGGCGAGAAGTCACTGACGGCCCTGAGTTTCCTGTTTGCCCTACAGCGCTTTCGGCCCTCGCCCTTCTACGCCCTCGATGAGGTGGACAGCTTCCTTGACGGGGTCAACGTCGAACGGCTGGCAGCCCTGATCGCCAGCCAGGCCGACCAGGCCCAATTCATGGTGGTGAGCCACCGGCGCCCAATGATCGCAGCTGCCACCCGCACCATCGGCGTCACCCAGGCCCGGGGAGCCCACACCCAGGTGGTGGGGTTACCGCCCGCGGCCTGACCGCCCTTACCCCAGCGAACCAGGTGGGCCACAATGGATCGACTGGGCCCCAGGTTCGACCCTTTCATTGACCTCCTCCATTCCCCCCTCCACCGATCTCGGAGCAGCCGCTGCCGCCCCCAGCGATCGCCTCTGGTTGCGCTCCGAGTTGATGGGCACCCAGGTGATCACCCGCGACACCGGCCGGCGGCTGGGGGTTGTCGGTGAGGTGGTGGTAGATGTCGATCGGCGCGAAGTGGTGGCGCTGGGCCTGCGCGACAACCCCCTGACCCGTTTCCTGCCTGGCCTTCCGCGCTGGATGCCCCTCGATCGGATCCGCCAGGTGGGCGATGTGATCCTGGTGGATTCGGCCGACTCCCTCGCCGAGGGCTTCAACCCCGATCGCTACGGCAAGGTGATCAACTGCCAGGTGATCACCGAGGCGGGCGCCCAGCTGGGCCGGGTGCTGGGCTTTAGCTTCGACATCGAAACCGGTGAGCTAGCCACCCTGGTGATCGGCGCCCTGGGGGTGCCGATCCTGGGCGAAGGGGTACTCAGCACCTGGGAACTCAGGGTTGAGGAGATTGTCAGCAGTGGTCCGGATCGGATCATTGTTTACGAGGGGGCCGAAGACAAGCTCAAGCAACTGGGCTCAGGCCTGCTGGAAAAGCTGGGCATTGGCGGGCCCAGCTGGGAACAGGAGGAGCGAGAGCGCTACCGCTCAGGCATGGTGCCGGTGGAAAACCAGTTGGCCGCAGGCCAGCCCGCGGTGCAGGAGCAGCGCCGCATCCAGCCAGCCACCAGCCGGGCCCTGGAAGCAGAGGCAGAACTCGACTACGTCGAGCTGGAGGAACGGCGCCAGCAAGAACCCCTGCGTCAACGCCGCTACCTCGACGAAGACGAACCCCGCTACGACGAGAGGCCTTTCGATCAACCCAGATTCGAAGAACCCAGATTCGAGGAGTCCAGATTTAAGGAACCCAAGTTTGAGGAGTCCAGGTTCCCGGAGCGCCGCCCCGAGAACCCCCGCCGGCCCCTCCAGGCCGAGCCCCTACCCCGGGCCCCCCAACGCCGCCCCGCCCCCACTCCCGCCCGAGAGCCGGTGGATGTGGAGGCCGAAGACCTGGCGGATCCCTGGTGAATCAGGGCTGCCGGAAGACCAGCGAGGCTGAATTGACGCAGTGGCGGTGGCCGGTCGGGGCAGGCCCATCGTTGAAAAGGTGGCCCAGGTGGGCGTCACAGTTGGCGCAGCGGATCTCCGTGCGCACCATGCCGTGGGAGCTGTCGGTGTGGGTGCTGATGGCGCCCGCGCTCACGCCGTCCCAGAAGCTGGGCCAACCCGTGCCGGATTCGAATTTGGTGGCACTGCTAAACAGCTCGGCGTCACAGCAGATGCAGTGGTACATCCCGCTCGCCTTGTGGTTCCAGTAGGCACCGCTGAAGGCCCGCTCGGTGCCGCCCTGGCGGGCAATGCGAAATTGCTCTGGCGTGAGCTGCTGGCGCCACTGCTCCTCGCTGGTGCCCCGCGCCAGGCCGCTGTCCTGGCCGCAGGCAGAGGGGTCGGAGGGGATAGGGGTGCTGGCTGCGTCTGCCATGGGAGGGAACAAAACACTGGCCTAAACCTTAGGAACCCAAGCCCGGGGGCAGGAGCTCCAGAACCAGCTCCGCCAAGCTGGCCACCGCCCCCGGCTGGCCCCTCAAACCACGCAAATCAGCCCGCATCCCGGCGAGGCGCTCAGGGGCACCAAGCCAATCGGCGGCCTCGGCCGCAATCGACTCGGGCGTGATCACGCCCACCCGCTCGGGCACCAGCAAGCGACCCGCAGCGATGTTTGGCGAAGCCAGGAAACCCCGGTGGCGCAGGCGCCAGGCCGTGAGCAGCAGGCCAAACCCCCAGCGCAGCAGCGGCAGCCGCGCCACCAGTCCGGCCAGCCCATCCCAGGCCTGCATCACATGCAGGTGTTGGGTGGGCAGCAGCACCAGCATGGGCACCCCCAGGGCGGCCAACTCGGCCGTATTGGCGCCCACGGTGGTGAGGGCCAGGGCGCACTGGCTCAGGGCGCCGTGGGCAGGACTTTCACGCACCAGCTGGATCGGGGTGCCGGCCGGCGTCACGAGCAGATCCGGCTCCCGCAGCCGCGGCAGCCCCGATCGGTAGGAGCTGGCAATCGGATTGGCGGGACCCGCCTGGGCAAGCAGCTCATCGATGCTGGTGGTGGGGGCGAGCGGCAACAGGAAACGGCAGCCCGGGCGCAGCGCCGCCAGGCGATCGGCCGTCTCCAGCAAAAAAGGCACTCCCACCCGCAACTTGGCCCGCTTGGAGCCCGGCAACAGGGCCAGCCACTCCCCTTGGGGCAACGGTGCCTCGCTGCGGGCCGACTCGGAGAGATCGGCCATCAGATCTCCCACCACCGTGCAGCGCTGCGCCCAACGGGGCGACAGCCGGGCTGCGGCCCTAGGCCCCATGGCCGCAATGCGATCGTTCCAGCGCGGCCAGCGCGCCACCCATTCGGCATAGGTGAGGTGTCGGTAGCCCAGACGCGCCGACAGCAGCACCGTCCAAAACTGATCCCCCCCCAGAAACACCACCACTCCGCGCTTTCCCCAGGGACCAAACCTCCCGGGGGAAAGCAGCAGCGACCAGAACTGGCGCGCCGGCACGATGCGCTCAAACAACCCCCACCCCGCCGCAGCCAGGTGTTCGCGGCCCGTGCCGTTGGGACAGGGCACCAGCACCAGCTCCAGGCTGCAGTCCGCCGCAGCAGCGATGGGGCGCAGGGGGATGCGGCGCTGCAGGCGCTGGGCCAGGGGCCTGACCCAGGTGGACAGCTCCCCAGGGCCGTTGCTGACCAGCACTATCGAGACCGGCGGCGGCGGGGTCACCCTGGGAACCCGCTTCGGTTCAGACAACGGCTGGCTGAAATGAAAAAGAAATGCGGATGACGAGACTTGAACTCGTAAGGCCGAAGCCACACGCCCCTCAAACGTGCGTGTCTACCAATTCCACCACATCCGCATCGAGCTGGGATCACCGCAGGGCGCCCCAAGCGTGCAATATACCCATCGCTCTTCCCTGTAGCCCGTTGGTGCCGGCCGGCTTGGGAAGCACTGATACAGTCCGCCTAGGCCCATATCAGCTGAGTCGCCGCGGATGCCCATCGGCAAGTTGCTGATCGCCAACCGTGGCGAGATTGCCCTGAGAATCCTGCGCACCTGCCGGGAGCTGGGCATTCCCACGGTGGCCGTGTTCAGCACGGTGGATAAAAACGCCCTGCACGTGCAACTGGCCGACGAAGCGGTGTGCGTCGGGGAGGCGCCCAGCTCCAAGAGCTACCTCCATATTCCCAACATTCTGGCCGCGGCCACCTCCCGAGGGGCCGATGCCATCCACCCCGGCTACGGCTTTTTGGCGGAAAACGACCGCTTTGCCGAGATCTGCGCCGACCACGGCATCACCTTTGTGGGGCCATCCCCCGAGGCGATCCGTTCGATGGGAGACAAGTCGACCGCCAAGGCCACCATGCAGAGGGTGGGCGTACCCACCATCCCCGGCAGCGAAGGGCTGCTCGACAGCACTGCCGACGCCGCCCGCCTCGCCGATGGGATGGGCTACCCGGTGATGATCAAGGCCACCGCCGGCGGCGGGGGCCGGGGCATGCGGCTGGTGCCCGGCCCCGACCAGCTCGAAAGCCTGTTCAAGGCAGCCCAGGGGGAAGCGGAAGCCGCCTTCGGCAACCCCGGGCTCTACATGGAGAAATTCATCGACCGGCCGAGGCACGTGGAAGTGCAGGTGCTGGCCGATCGCCACGGCAACGTGGTGCACCTAGGCGAAAGGGACTGCTCAATCCAGCGGCGCCACCAGAAGCTGCTGGAGGAGGCACCGAGCGTTGCCATCGATGCAAATCTGCGCCGCCAGATGGGTGAGGCCGCCGTGGCAGCGGCACGCACCATCAACTACGAGGGAGCGGGCACCGTGGAATTTCTGGTCGACCGCCACGGCAAGTTCTATTTCATGGAGATGAACACCCGCATCCAGGTGGAGCACCCGGTCACCGAAATGGTTACCGGCGTCGACCTGATCGCCGAGCAGCTGCGCATCGCCGGCGGCGAACCCATCTCGATTACTCAGGACCAGGTAAAGCTCTGCGGCCACGCCATCGAGGCGCGGATCAACGCCGAGGATCCCCGTCAGAATTTTCGGCCCGCTCCAGGCAAAATCACCGGCTGGCTGCCCCCCGGCGGCCCGGGGGTGCGGGTCGACAGCCATGTCTACACGGGGTACGAGATCCCGCCCTTCTACGACTCCCTAATCGGCAAGGTGATCGTGTGGGGCACCGACCGGCCCCATGCCCTGCGGCGCCTGCGCCGGGCCCTGTCGGAATGTGCTGTCACCGGGATCCCCACAACGATCGATTTCCACTTGCAGTTGCTGGACCGACCCGAGTTCCAGGCCGGCGATGTGCACACCAAGTTTGTCGAGCAAGACATGCTGCCCCAGACGGGCACCTAGGCGACAGCCCCCGACCGCATCAGTACCTGGGTGATCAACCCCTGCTGCCCCACCAACAACTCGCGCACCAGGCTGAGCAGGCCCACCCACACCACGGGGGTCACATCAACCCCCCCGATCGGTTGGATCAGTCGACGGGTGGGGGCCAACAGGGGCTCGGTGGGGCCGCCAATCAAACGCATCACCCCTCGGCTCAGATCCACTTGGGGGTACCAGGTGAGCACGATCCGAAACAGAAACAACAGGGTCCAGATCGCCAGCCCGAGCCCCAAAACCAGATGGCCCCTGACGCCAAGGAGTGCCACGACAGGTAAGACGAGGGCAGGGCCGTCACAAAGCTCTAAGCAGCTGGGTTCCCAGCGTAGGAACCCGCCACCACTGCCTAGGATTGGGGCACGGTTTACGTTCAAAACTGGCCCGCTATGACGCCTTCCCTTGCCAACTTCCTGAGCAGCCTCGCCTGGGGGGCCGTGATCGTGGTGGTGCCCATCACCATTGCCCTGGTGCTGATCAGCCAGAACGATCGCCTCGATCGTCGCCTCTGAAGCCCTGAGACGCAAGGCAGCCCAGGCAGCCTGCCTACACTGGCCCCTCTGCCTACAGTGGGTAAATGGTTGAACGGGTGAGACGCCGTGGTTAATGCCAGCCTGAATTGGGCCAGCATCGTGGGCATTGTGCTGGCCGTCGGCGGCGCCCTGCTCTATTTCATGCGGAGCTTCAAGCCCGCCCTTGCCCGCGACTACGACGTTTTCTTTGCGGCGATTGGCCTGCTTTGCGGCGGCATTTTGTTTTTTCAGGGTTGGCGCTTAGACCCCATCCTCCAGTTTGGCCAGTTCCTGCTGGCCGCCACCACCGTTTTCTTCGCCTACGAAAGCGTCCGGCTGCGGGGAGTGACCACCGAGCAGGCGCGGCGCTCTTCCTACTTCGACGACGACGAACCGATGCCCACCCCGGGGCCCGCCCGCGCCCGGGTGGGCGGAAGGACCTGGGGTGAAGCTGATGTGGATCGCTTTGATGAGCCCCAGCCCCTGCGCCGCCGCATTCCCTCCCGCGAAGACGAAAGCGAAGACGAAGACTTCTACAGGGCACGCCGGCCCAACCGCACGGCCATCCCCGAGCGGGCCGCGAGCCGCAGGCCGGCCCAGGCCGACTGGGCAAGCCCAAGCCAGGAGCCTGAGCCCAGCCGTTTCAGCGGCTCATCACGGTCAGCCGCCAGGCCAGGCCCCGATTTCGGCTCCCGCCGCCGCGAGCGTGATGCCACCCCAGAACCGCGCCGGGGCAGCCGACCCACTGCAGCACCTGGGGCCATGCCCCGCTCCACCAGGCGAGCCACCACCCCTGAGGTTGCCCCCCCAACCGGGCCAGCCGGAATCCCCCAGGGTTCTCCCATCTCTGGGGCAAGCGAGCAGATCAGTGATGCGGACTTCACTCCGCTGAAACCCCGCGGATCTGGCGAACCCCGGCCGCGGGACAACAGCTCCCGCTTCGACGACTGAGGCGCCCTGAACCAACCCAATCCGGCGCCAGCCCTGGCAGCCCTGCTGCTGCCAGTCTGCCTCCTGCTCCTGGCAGGCTGCAGCGGCGGACCCTGGTTCGGCCGCCGCAGTGCCGGCCCCGCCGGCGGCCTAGGTGAAGCCAGCCGCCAGGAGCCGGCCCTAAGCAGCCAGGGGCGGCTGCTGGCCTCAGTGGTGGAACGCAGCAGTGGGCCCACCCTGCTGCTACAGGAACAACCCAGCGGGAAGGTCGTGAACCTGCGCCACTTCCAGAGGCACCAGCCCCACAGCTCCCCCTCCCTGAGTTGGAACGGCCGCTACGTGGCTGCCCTGGTGCAGCAGGGCAGCCAGCGGGTGCCCTTGATCGAAGATCGGCTCAGCGGGGCCCTGCACAGGCTGCCCCTGCCGGCCGATCACACCGCCCTGCGGCTCAGCCTGGCCCCGGAGGCGGGCCGGCTGGCCATGCAGGTGGCCCTCGATGGCCAGTTGCGGGTGCAGTTGTTTGATCTGACTGGCCTGCTGGAGCCCGACCGCCCGGGCGGGATCGCCATCCAGGGGGGCGGTCCTGGAGCCCCCCCATGAGGGTGCCTGACCTTGCAACGGCCACAGGCACCCTCTTGGCCATGGCCCTGCTGCTGGGCAGCTGCATGGGGCCGATGCCGAGGCCAATCAGCCCACTCAACAGCCGCCTCGAGGCCTTGGGCGCCACGCGGGAGCCTTCTCTCTCGGGTCGCTGGCTGGCCCTGATAAGTGGCCGGGGCGGGCGGGAGCAGGTGATGCTGCTCGATCTGGAGCGCCAGCAGCCCCAGTCCCTGATGGGCCTCAACCGGGCCGATGCCCAGCCCTTGAGCGTCAGTGTCGATGCAGCTGGGGAAAAAATCGCCCTAGTGCGCCAGCTGGAAGGCCGCACCGAGCTGGTGCTCTACCGCCGCTCACTGCAGAGCCTGCAGCCAATCTCCATGGTGCCCAACGGTGTGCCCAAAACAGTGCAACTCCAGGCCGATGGCCGCCAGCTGGCCGTGCAGGTGAGTCGCAACGGGATCTGGCAGGTAGACCTGATCCAGATCCCCTGAGTGCGGCCAAGGCCTCAAGTGAGAGGCCTCCAGGGCCGCGACTCAGGGCACCAGGCCAGCCCAGTGCAGGAAGGTGTCTCCGCTGATGGCCTCGATCAGCAGCAGGGCCGCAAAACCCACCATGGCAAAACGACCATTGACCCGCTCGGCGTAGCCACTCCAGCCAAAAGCCGGAATGTCGCCGGTAGTGGCACTGGTGGATGAA